>JAENWT010000010.1 GCA_016650125.1 Thermoleophilia bacterium | reverse complement strand
TGGTCAGGCGGCCCTGGGGCGTCAACGAAGCGTTAGCGTGCACTTCCATCCGGGTGTCTCCTTGCGGCTGGTTGTCAGATACCTCCAGCATGCAGGGTCCACCCGGATTTAAGGAACAACGTGCTTAGGAATTACAGCTAGGCGCGCCAGACAGCGCGTTTTGCCAGTCGTTGCCCGGAAGCTGACCGTCAGAAATCGCTGGCGACGACCGTGATCGCGGTCACCGACCGATTGCCGCCGAGCGCCTTGGCCGCATACAGGGCCTGATCCGCCCGCCCCGTCATCGCCTCCGGGGTCTCGTCGCCGTCCCAGTAAGCGATGCCGGCTGACCATGACGTGTCCGCCGGCGTCACCTCCTGCAGGCGGCTGAACAGTCCTTCCGCGAAGTCCGGCGGGCAATCCGGCAGGAGGATCGCGAACTCATCGCCGCCGTGACGGGCGGCGATGTCGCCGGTCCGCAGGACGGGCCGCCAGTTCAGACTCAGCTCTCGCAGCAGGGCGTCGCCGGCCTGGTGCCCCTGGGTGTCGTTCAGTTGCTTGAAAGAATCGAGATCGATTATCAGCATTGCCAGGGCCGACTTCCGCCGCCGCGTGCGCTCGACCTCGCGCCGGAACTCTTCATCCCAGGCCCGTCGGTTGGCCAGCCCGGTCAGCGGGTCGGTGCGGGCGATGCCCTCGGCCAGCGTCAGCAGGCGCTCGCGCTCGATCTCGAGGGCCTTGCGATCGGTGATGTCCTTGGCCACGGCATAAACCTGGTGTCCGTCCGAGCGGGCGCTCCAGAGCAGCCATTGCCAGTCACCGTTCTTGGCTCGAAAGCGATTCTCGAAGTCGAAAAACTCGGTTCCCGCTTTGAGTCCATCCCGAAGGGAAACCGTCGCCTCGCGGTCATCGGGGTGGACCAGTTCGAGGTAGGGCCGGCTCATCATCTCCTCCTGCGTGTAACCGAGCTTCCGCTCCCACGCGGGATTCAGCCGGATGAACCAGCCGTCCAGGTTGACCGTGGCGAGCAGATCGTTCGAGAGCTCGAACCATCGGCTGTTCTCTTCGTCGACGAGCCGGCGGCGAGTGGCGAGGTCGCCGATGATCAGGGCGATCGCACCGAAGCAGAAGACCGGAAGCAGGAAAGGAAGGGGTTCGAAGGCCGGGCCACCGAGAAACGAAGTGACGATGATCACCAGGCCGCTGACAACCGCCGTGATCAGGCCTCCCCGGCGGCCGAACTCCATCGCCACCAGGGCGATCGGAATGATCAATGGCAGGCCCTGGAAATCCGAAGCCACGTCAACGTAGATCCGGAGGGCGAACACCACGGCGAGCATGGAGCCGGCGATCGCGACAACCACCCATTCCCGCCGCAATGACGCCCCGAGGTTCATCCGAGTTCGCGCAACCGTTTCTCCGAGGCCTCGGCCCGGACCAGGCTGGCCTTCGCACGCAGGACCGCAGCCTCGGCTCGTGAGCGGGTTGCCCCGGCGCGGTCGTGCGCCGCCTGCTTCTGGTTGCTTGAGGTCTTCGGCCGTGGCTGCTCGGCGGCCGGCAGGGCGTGCACCGCGCGCTGCTCGTCGATCGCCTCCTGATGAATGTCGCGACCCGTCTGGGAATGGTCCAGCGCCTCCTGCTGGGCATCTTCGGTGGCCTGGCTGCGATCGAGCCGCGCCTGACGGTCATCGAACCGGGCGTCAGAGGTCAGCTCGTCGGAGCCGAGATTGCTGCGTTCGGCGTCCAGCTCGGACTGCTCGATGTCGACCCGCGCCTGATCCCGGTCTCCGAGCAGCTGCCCGCGGTCGGCCAGTACCTGTTCAAGGTCGACCAGGCTCTGCTCGGGACCGAGGTCGCGTTCCGATGTCTTCTTGTCGTTCTTACGGATCATGTTCTCCTCATTGGTTCGATAAAGCGGTTTCGGCCCAGAGTTCAGTGGTCGGAATGGGGCGGCCGACCCAGTAGCCCTGCGCGTAGTCGATGTCCATTTCGATCAACGCGTCCAGGGTCGCCTGGTCCTCGACGCCCTCGGCAATCGTCTTCATTCCAAAAAGCTGGGCGGCGCCGACGATCGAACTGACGATCTGCCGGTTGGTCTCGTCCTGGACCAGGTCCCTGACGAACTCGATGTCGATCTTCAGATAGTCGACCGGCAGGTACTTCAGGTACGTGAAGGTGCCGAAACCGACCCCGAAATCGTCGAGGGCGAAGAGGCAGCCGATATGGCGCAGTCGTTCAGCGAAGTGCCGGGCCAAGGCCAGGTTCTCGGCGACCGCTGTCTCGGTGATTTCGAAGATGATGTTCTCCCGGGGTGCGCTGCTTTCGGCGACCTTCTTCTCGATCGTCGCCACCTGTTCCGGGTCGGAGATGGTCACGCCGGAGAGGTTGATCTCCACGCGGTGGAGGTGGGCAATTTCGATCGCCTGGCTGACTACCCACTGGTCGATCAGGGAAATCAGGTTGAGCCGTTCTGCCGCCGGCAGGAAGTCCTCCGGCGGGACCAGCACGTGCGGGTTCTGGTGGTGCTTCATCCGCACGAGGAGCTCGGCCTGCTCGACCTCCCGGTGGCCAGGTTCATGATCGGCTGGCCGTAGAGCACGAGCCGCTCCTGCGCGAGGCTCGAATGGATGCGCTCGGTCCAGTCCAGGCGGTCCTGGAGCTCGCGTTCACGGCGCTTGCGATCGGTGATGTCGTTGAAGACCCCGCAGACCGCGTAAATCTCCCCGTTGCCGTCGCGCAAGGGGAACTTGATCGTCTGGAAGATGTGATCTTCTCCGCCGACCGGCACGATCTCTTCCTGCTGGACCCGCGAACCGGTGCGCAGGACCTTTGCGTGGCTGGCACGATCCTGGGCGATCGCCTCCGGTGAGAGCACCTCTTCGTCGCGATGGCCGAGCACGTCTTCGCGGGCGACGCCGAACCGCTCCGCGAAGGCGTCATTGATCAGGCGGTACCGGTAGTCACGGCCCTGAACCGAGACCGCGTCCGGGATGTTGTCGAGGATGAGCCGAAGTTCACGTTCACTGGCCATCAGGTCCAGTTCCGACTGCCGGGCCTCGGCGTTCTGGTCGCTCACCACCGATTCGAGCCGCCGTTGCTCGGAGATGCTGTGGGCGACGGAAATCGCGCCGACGACCTTGCCGTCATCAGTGAGCGGAGAAACGGTGACCGAGTATGAAGTCCCGCCACGGAGGGTGTCGAAGCGGACCGTCTCGCCGGTCAGGGCGGCGCGATAGTGCTCCTCCACCCCTGCCAGAATTTCCGGCGCGACGACTTCAGAGAACAGCCGACCGACCACGTTGTCCGGGTCGTAGCCACGTACGACGAGTTCTTTTCCTTCGGCAAGGACGATTCGCATGTCGAGATCGAGGACAAAAACGATGCCGCCCGGGACTGCGTCGAGTATCTCCCGGCTGAGACGCCGGGCATCGAGTAACCCGCCAGGTTCAGGAGTCGCTCCATTCACAGGCTCCCATAATACACCTCTTGAACCTTATCTCATGAACTATACTTCAGCTGTATCGCGGCTACTCGACTGGAGCCGGGGATTTCGCTACCGGCGGACGGCGACGCGCGGGATCGTCTAGCTTTGTTCACAACGAAGTTCGACGAGCGGAGGCAAAATGATCACCAGACGCGAGGTTCTGAAGAAGGTGGCTGCCGCCGCGCCGGCCCTTGCTCTCGGCGGCGGAGTCCTGGCAAGGGCCGCCGGTGCCGCCGATCCGGCCAGTCCGGTCGCCGGCAAGAACCTGATCATCTTCATCACCGATCAGGACCGGGCCATCCAGCACTTCCCGGAGGGCTGGTCCCAGGAGAACCTTCCCGGACTCACCCGGCTCCAGGAGAACGGCGTCACTTTCGACAACGCCTTTTGTAGCGCCTGCATGTGCTCGCCTTCACGGGCTTCGCTTTTCACCGGGAACTTCCCGGCGCAACACGGGGTCAAGTACACGCTGGAAGAAGACATGCCGGCCCCTCAATACCCGCAGGTCGAGCTGCCGCGGAACATGAACAACCTGGCCACGGTCATGTCTTCGGCCGGCTACGAAGTCGTCTACAAAGGCAAGTGGCACATGAGCAAGCCGTCCGACCCGGATGGTGATTTCGTGTCGGAGGACATCCTTCCTTATGGCTTCACCCGCTGGAACCCGCCGGACGCCGGCGCCGACCAGAGCATCGGGCAGGAAGGCGGCGGCACGACCGACAACGACGGCCGCTTCATGGACAGCGAAGGCGCACCCGAGTCCGGCGACGAAGGCATCCTGCAATACCTGACCACCGCCGCCTCGAATGATCAGCCGTTCTGCCTGATCATTTCCCTGGTCAACCCCCACGACGTGTTGCTCTACCCGCGGAACTACATCAACGGTGGCTACGACGATTCCTGGCTCGTAGGCGACATCGACCTGCCGCCGACCGTCGACGAAGACCTCTCGACCAAGCCCGACGCCCAGCAGAACTTCAAGAAGATCTTCAACCTCACCGGAGTGCTCGGGACCAAGCAGCGCAAACTCGACTACATCAACTTCTACGGAAACTTGATGATTTATGTGGACAACTACCTGGTCGAGGTGATGAACACGCTCGACTCGACCGGGCTCACCGACGACACGGTGGTCATCCGTACTTCCGACCACGGCGAGATGGGGACCGCTCACGGAACGATGAGGCAGAAGAACTTCAATGCCTACGAAGAGACGCTGCGCATACCGATGGTCTTTTCGAACCCGGACGTCCTGCCGCAGGGAACCACCTGCGACGCGATGGTCTCCCACGTCGACCTGCTGCCGACCCTGGCCAATCTCTTCGACGTGCCACGATCCGGCCGGGCCAAGTGGCAGGGCAAGGACTACTCGAAACTCGTGCTGGGCAAGTCGAAGAAGCCGGTCCAGGACTACGTCGCTTTCACCTATGACGACTACCAGGCCGGCCAGTCGACCGGACCTTATGTCCAGGCCCCGCAGCACGTGGTCGCCATCCGCGAGAAGAACTGGAAGATCGCCAAGTACTACGACGCCGATCGCGAGGTGCCGGCCCAGTGGGAGCTCTACCACCTGCGTCACGACCCCAACGAGCGGCGGAACCTCGCCGCCCCGGGACACCGTCGCAACAAATTCCAGCAGCTCCAGTTCCAGCGCCTGAAGAAGAAGCTGGCGAAGGTGGAGCGCACCAGGCTTCAGCCCCTGCCCCACCAGGCGTTCTCCGTCCGCTCCTGCCGAATCGACGGCTCGGCTGTCGAAACCCGGATCCGGGTGCCCGGCCGCGGCAAAGTGGTCCAGAAGGTCACGGCGGAGATCGAGGGCAAGCGGGTGACGCTGGGGGAGAAGACGCGGACGATCCTGGGCAGCGGCAAGACCAGCGTGCGCAACCCGCTCGACCGGCGAGAGCTACAGGAGGCACGCAGGAAGTCGGCAACGCTGAGAGTGACCACCACCTTCCTGCCGAACGGCGGGACCACGACGACCGACGTACGGCGCCTCAAGCTGAAGCTGTCAAGGCCGGTTGAAAACGAACCCCTTTTCACCGGTTGAAAACTGACCCCCCTGAGGTGAGTGCCGGTTGAAAGGTGGGCCACCGGTGAACAGCCCCGCCTGACCGGCCGAGCCGTAGGCGAGGGCGGGGCAGGCGGGGCTGTTCAGTCGGGAGTCGGGGCCGGGCGGCCGAGGTCCTTGTCACGCAGTCGGTAGCTGTCGCCTTTGAGTCCGAGAATCTCGGAGTGGTGAACCAGCCGGTCGATCATCGCCGCCGCGGTCACCTCATCACCGAAGATCTCGCCCCATGAACTGAATGGCTTGTTCGAGGTAACGATCATCGAAGCCCGCTCGTAGCGGGCCGAGACCAGCGAGAACATCAAATTCGCCGCCTCGGGGTCAAACGGGATGTAGCCGACCTCGTCGACGATCAAGAGCGGGACCCGCCCGAGCCGGTTGAGTTCGGCTTCGAGGCTGCCGAGGCGCTTTGCCTCTCCAAGCCGGGCGACCCATTCGGTCGCGCTCGCAAACTGAACCCGCTGGCCGGCAAGGCAGGCCCTGATCCCGAGTGCGATCGCCAGATGGGTCTTGCCGGTTCCGGGCGGTCCGAGCATCACCACGTTCTCTTTGCCGTGGAGGAAATCGAGCTGGCCGAGGTGCTCGACGATCTGGCGTTTGACCGATCTCTGGAAGGTGAAGTCGAACTCCTCAAGCGACTTTCTGGCCGGGAAGCGGGCAGCCTTGATCCGGTTCTCGCCGCCGTGGGATTCCCGGGCCCCGACCTCGGTCGATAGGAGTGCTTCGGCGAAGCGCTCAAAAGACCATGATTCTTCCCGGGCCCGTTCGGCGAGCTTAGGCAAAGCCCTGGCCGCGGCCGGTGCCTTGAGGCTTCGAAACAGATGGGTGGGCTCCGAGGTCTTGCTCATCTCGGAATCAGGGCGTCGTAGCGGTCAAGCGGACGGATCTCGACCTCCGGCTCCCGGAGCTCTCGCTTTCGAAGCAGCTTCTCGTGAAGCGGGTCGGTGAGGGTCAGGTGGCGGGCGAAGCGCCGCCTGTGGTGGGCGGCGATTTCGCCGGTGTCGAGGACTCTGGCGACCAGTTCGCGCTGGGAGGCTTTGACCTCGACCCTTCTGCCGGCAAAGCGCGGATCAAGTGAGTAATCGTTGGTGTCAAAGCGAAAGAATGGCTGGGCCGGAACCCGGATCACCCAGCTCTTCGGGTCCGGGAAAAGCGACTCGGGCAGGGGCCTCATAGATTCATGCTCGATGATCAGCCGCTCGGCTGGCACCTCCCTAAGCTCGCGGTGTATGCGGGCGTTTGCTTTGCTGTCAAACCAGTTGTCGAGCTGATCCTGGTAATCAAGGTGGTTGGCATAGATCCGGGCGGGCTCATAGGAAGTCTCGATATAGCCCTGAAGCCGCTCAACTACTCCCTTTGCCTGCGGATCCGCCGCTTCGCAAAAGTGCCAGCCGACGCCAACCGAGCCGCAAAAGGCCGCGAACTCCGCGCTCGGCCTGCCCTCTCCGCCATGAAGGGATCCTTCGCGGTCCCAGACCAAGGTCTTTGGCAAAGCCCCCAGCTTTTTCAGGCAGCGGGCCATGCCCCAGGTGAGGTCGGTGGCTGTTTTCGAGAACACGAGTGCGCCGGCACCGGCTCTTGAATAGCCAAGGCAGCAGACCACGACGTAGCCTTCGCGGGTTTCGGCGTGGCCGACCGGGATCTCTTCGCCGGGACGCCAGATGTCGAACTGGCAGATCTCGCCGGGAAGGTAGGTGGTTCGCTGAAACCTTCTGGATGGGGCATGGACCGGCCTGAGTTCGCGAACCAGGTCGTCGAGGATCGTCTGTCGTCCGGTGTAGCCGGCCTCGGTGATCCGGTTGCCGATCACCTGCGAGGGGATCTTCGTATCATCTTTCAGCAGCTCGCTGATCTGCTCGAGGAAGGGATCGAGCTTCGAGGGTCTTTTGGGGCGGGTGTAGGTCGGTGGGCTATCCGCCCGGATCGCCTTTCTGACTGTGTTTCGGGAAAGGCCCGTCTCCCTGGCCAGTCTCTTCAGCGAGACTCCGTCGACCAGATGTCTTCTTCTCAGCTCCGCCCACTTCTCCACGTCTAGCACCCACTTTTCTCCTGACTCGATCGAGGTGTCGGGTCAGGGTGCCCGGTCGCCTCTCGCCATGGCGGCCGGGGTCAGTTTTCAACCGGCGAGATGGGGTAGTATTCAGGCGGTGCTGACACTGAAGCGGCGGTCCCGGGCTTGAGTACGTCCACCCGGCCATCCCGGGCTTTCGTGACCGCTCTGGGTCTGCTCGCTCTGATGACCTGCGCGTCCATGCTGCCAGCCGGCGCATCCGGAGCAACGGCTGCCCAGTCCGGCAAGCCAACCCTTTCAAAGGGCAGCCTGGTCCAACTACGCGGAACCCGCGGCTGCCTGGTCGACCGCTCGAAGCCCCGGGGACGCTGCGGATCCGCGCGCGCGATCCAGGGTCCCGGGCCATTCATGGGGTCGCGGGCGATTGACCTCAGTCCCAACGGCCGAAACCTCTACGTCGCCTCTTCCGGAAGCAGCGCGATCGCCATCTTCAGCCGCAACCGGCGGACCGGCGCCTTGACCCAGCCCGGTGGCAAGGGCGGCTGCGTCGCGGCGAAGGGCGCCGATGGCTGCGCAAAGGCGATCGGGCTCAAAGGACCGAATTCGCTCGCGGTGAGCCCAGACGGCCACAACGTCTACGCGACGTCACGTGGCAGCGGCTCGGTCACCGCCTTCCGCCGCAATCGCTCGACCGGTGCCCTGACCCAGCTACCCCCCACGGCCGGCTGCATCGCCGGAGTGGCGATACCCGGGTGCGTGAGCGGCCGGGCCCTCGACGGTCCCGACGTGATCACGATCAGCCCCGACGGGGACAACGTCTACGTCGGTTCGTTCTTCGGCAATGCGATCGCGGTTTTCGACCGCAAGGCATCGGGTGCTTTGACCCAGCCGGCCGATGAGACGGGCTGCATCACCAACGTCGCGACCAGCGGCTGCGCCCAGGGCCTGGCTCTCAACTCTCCGGAGGGTATGGCCGTCAGCGGCGATGGCGAGAACGTCTACGTCGCCACGGCCGTTTCGAATGCCGTCCTGTCGTTCACGCGGGATATGGGTACGGGTGCCTTGACTCAGGCGACCGACGGCTCCGGCTGCATCGTCGAAACCGCGCTGAGCGGATGCACCACCGGGCACCAGGTCGACGGTGCAAACGCAGTTGCGGTCAGCCCCGATGACAACGATGTCTACGTGACGTCCCTGATCAGCTCCAGCTTGACCGCGTTCTCGCGCACGGCCAGCTCCGGGTCGCTTTTCCAGCTCCCCGGAAAATCCGGCTGCGTACTCTGGCTCGGGGGCAGCGGCTGCTCACCCGGCAGGGCGCTCCGCGCACCCGAAGGCCTCGCCCTGTCCCCCGACGGATCGAATGTCTACGTGACCGCCTTCTCCTCGGGTGCGATCGCAGTCATGAACCGCGACCGGAGAACCGGCACCATCTTCCAGAAGGCCGGCAGCGGCGGCTGTCTCACTGTTCAGTCGATCGCCAAGTGCGCACCCGGACGCAAGCTCGCCGGAGCGAGTTCGGTCGTCGTCAGCGGGAACGGCCGGCACGTCTATGCGACTGCATACGACAGCAACGCCATCGACATCTTCCGGCGAGTGCCCCAGCGCTGAGCCGTTGGTAGCCCTGACCGCCGGGGCCGCGTTTCAGGAGCGATAGGATCGAGCGCGTGACAGCTCCCCCCTCCGGCGACCAGATTGAGATCACCTCCGGCGACCAGCGGGCGACCATCGTCGAGGTCGGGGGCGGTATACGAGAGTACGAAGTCAATGGTCGAGCAGTGCTTGAACCGTTCCCCGCAGCCGAGATGTGCGACGGGGCCCACGGGGCTCCGCTCATCCCCTGGCCCAACCGGATGGCCGACGGTAGATACCGGTTTGACGGAATCGAATACCAGGTGGATCTCACCGAACCGTCGAAGAACAACGCGATCCACGGCTTCTTCCTGTGGCGACCCTGGCAGGCGACCGAACGCGAGGTCGACCGCGTGATCATGTCCGCTCGCCTTCACCCGATGCCGGGATATCCGTTCCACCTCGACTTCAGCATCGAGTATTCCCTCGACGAAGAAGGGCTGAGGGTTACCGCCACCGCGGAGAACACCGGCGACAAGGCCTGCCCCTACGGTCACGGCCAGCACCCCTACCTCTCCCCCGGCTCGGGACTGATCGATGACTGCACCCTTCAGCTCTCCGGCCGAACCCGCATCGACACCGACCCGGTGCGCCAGCTGCCCACCGGCAAGGAACCGGTGGCAGGAACGCCCTTCGACTTCCTCGAGCCAAGGCGGCTCGGCACCACCGAGATCGACTTCGCTTTCACCGACCTCGAACGGGATGCCGCGGGACGCGCCTGGACCCGGCTCGGCGGAACGGATGGAGCCTCGGCGGAGATCTGGGTCGACGAGAGCTTTCCAATCATGGAGACCTATACCGGCGACACCCTCCACCCCGACCGGGCCCGACGCGGGCTCGGCACGGAGCCGATGACCTGCGCGCCGAACGGGTTCAACAGCGGCGAGGGGCTGCTCCGGCTGGAGCCCGGCGGATCGGCGACCACGGTCTGGGGAGCACTGCTGAGATGACCTCATCCCCCGAGCAGACGCTGCTCATCCTCGGCGCGAGCGGCGACCTCACCGCCCGCCTTCTGCTGCCGGGCCTCGGCGCCCTGTTGTCCGATGAGCCCGATCGCGAACTGCTCCTGGTCGGCAGCGGAATGGACGACTGGGACGACGAGCGCTGGCGGACCACGGCCGCGAAGTCCTTCGCCGCTGGCGAGGCGACCGGCCCGCGGGTGGATCAGGTCGCGGCGAACGCGATCTACCTGAAAGCCGACGTCACCGACGGCGACGACCTGCGCAAGCTGCTCGAGGTCTGCGTCGGGCAGGTGACCATCTACTTCGCCCTGCCGCCGCCGGTCACGGTGAAGGCCTGTCACGCGCTCGCCGGGATTGAGTTGCCCGAAGGCCTCCGCGTGGTGCTCGAAAAGCCGTTCGGCACCGACGCCGAGAGCGCCGAAGCCCTCAACCGGCTCCTGACCGAGCTGGTCCCGGAGGACCGGGTGCACCGGGTCGACCACTTCCTCGGCCTCTCGACGGTGCTGAACATCGTCGGCCTGCGTTTCGCCAACCGCATCCTCGAGCCCGTGCTCAACTCGAACGACGTCGAGAGCGTGGACATCGTCTGGGACGAGGACCTCGGGCTGGAAGGCCGGGCCGGGTATTACGACTGGGCCGGTGCGATGGTCGACATGATCCAGAGCCACCTGCTCCAGGTGCTTTCGATCATGGCGATGGAGGCCCCGCCCAGCATGCAGGCCAGGAACTTCCGCGACAGCACTTCCCAGATCCTGCGCGCGACCAGGATCTGGAATGACGATCCGGTGCACTTCAGCCGGCGGGCCCGCTACACGGCGGGCGAGCTTAACGGCCGCCAACTTCCTGCCTACGCCGATGAAGAAGGCATCGATCCGGCCAGGAAAACCGAGACGTTCGCCGAGCTGGTGCTCGCGATCGACACCTGGCGCTGGGCCGGCGTGCCGTTCCGGGTGCGCTCCGGCAAGGGGATGAGCGAGCCGCGCAAGGAGGCCGTCGTCACCTTCAAGCAGCCGTCATGGACGCCTGTCGGCCTGAAGGGCACGGATGAGCCCGATCGCTTGCGCATCGGCCTCGGCTTCGGCGCCGACAAGCTCCGTCTCGACCTCAACATCAACGGTCCGGGCGACCCGCTCGAACTCGACCCGGTGACCCTGGAGGCGCAATTCGGCGCCGGGGAGCTGCCCGAATACGGACAGGTGCTGAAGGGAGTGCTGGAAGGCGACCCGACGCTTTCCGTCCGGGGCGACACGGCCGCGGACTGCTGGCGGATAATCGAGCCGGTGCAGGACGCTTGGCGAAACGACGAAGTGCCGCTCGGGGAGTACGCGGCCGGCAGCACCGGCCCCGAAGGCTGGCCCGAGCGCGGCCTGCCTACGGACTGACCTCGAGGGTCTTTTCCCCGTCGCTCAGCTCCTCGGCCGAAGCCTGGGCTCCGTAAGGACCGCGGCCCCGGACCGCTGACGCTCCACAGAAGGCACCGACGGCGATGGCCTCCTCGATCGGAAGTCCGCGCCCGAGCCCGTAAGTGATTCCGCCGGCGAAGGAGTCGCCGGCGCCGTAGGTATCCACCCGCGGGCCGATCGGTGCATGCGATGCCCAGTGAGTCACCGTGCCGTCGGCGGTCTCGAGTGAACCGCCGCGCGATCCGTCGGTCCGCACCACCCAGCGGGGAGCCGGTTCGATGTCGCCGCGGAGATATTGCTCGCCGACGTCGTTGGCACTTGCGACAAGCACGTCTACCTGCACACCGGACTCGGTCAGGGCCGCGCCGGCCCGGACGGTCGCGACCACGTTCTTCGCGGCCCGGGCGGCCCGCAGGGTGCCGGCATTGCCCGCAGTGAGATACACCGCGTCAAAGCCTGCGAGCTCGTCCCACGGCAGCGGGTCTTCCGCCTCGGGAAAGACACGCTCCCCGATCGTCGTGATGGTGCGTTCGCCTTCGGCGTCGAGGTAGACGAAAGCCCGCCGCTGATCGCTGCTCCGGCGGGCAGCCTCAACCCGGAGGCCTCTCTCGGCCAGCTCAGGCACGACCAGATCTGCCCGCCTGTCACTTCCGATAGCGGTCATGAAGAGGCAGCTCCCGGCCAGTCGGGCGATCTGCACCGCGGCGACCGCTGCTCCACCCGCAGCTACTTCGAAAGTCTCGGGCACCTGGATGATGTCGCCCTGCTTCGGCACCCGCTCGACCGGGGCGAACTCAGCCATCTCGACGTGACCGATGACTGCGATTTTCATTGGCTCCCGACTCCTTGAATCATGCGCCGCAACATAGACCATCATCGACAGGGGCCGGCCAGGTGTTACGGTCGTTCTGGTAAAGCGCGCAAAGAATTCGAGGACAGGACGGCTGTGGAAGCTGGAATTTCACTTGGATTTCAGAGTCTCGAAGACGAGGTCCGTGTCGATGCCCTTCCGGTCGAGGGCGAACTTCCTGCCTGGCTGACCGGCTCGCTACTTCGCACCGGCCCATCGAAGTTCGAGGTTGGCGAGCGATCGATGGCCCACTGGTTCGATGGCCTGGCGATGCTTCACCGCTTCTCGTTCGAAGCTGGTGGCGTCTCCTACGCGAGCCGGTTCCTTGAAAGCAAGGCCTACCGAGCCGCGACCGACACGGGTGAGATCACCTACTCGGAGTTCGCGACCGATCCCTGCCGTTCCCTTTTCAAACGCGCGATGTCGATGTTCCAGCCCAAGCTCTCCGATAACGACAACGTCAACCTGGTCAAGCTCGGGGAGCGATTCGTCGCGATGACCGAGACGCCACTTCCGATCGAGTTCGATCCGGAAACCCTTGCGGCCGCCGGGGTCGCCTGGGAGGTCCCCGGCCAGCTGACCACGGCCCACCCCCACATGGAAAGGGATTCGGGCACGATGCTGAATTATGCGGTCAAGTTCGGGCCTCGCAACCAGTACCGGTTCTTCCGGCTCGAATCCGACGCCGCCGCCGGCGACGACGCCGAGGTGATCTCGTCGGCGGCCACCAGACAGCCCGCCTACATGCATTCGTTCGGGCTCACGGAAAAGTGGATCGTGCTTGCGGAGTATCCATTTGTGGTCAACCCGCTGGCCCTGATTTTCTCGGGACGCCCTTTCATCGAGAACTTCAGGTGGAAGCCGGATCTCGGCACACGCTTCACCCTGATCGATCGTGAAACCGGCGAAAAGACCGGACCTTTCGTGACCGACCCATGCTTCGCCTTCCACCACGTCAATGCCTACGAGACCGAAGACGGCCGAGTGATCGCCGATGTCTGCACCTTCGACGACCACGAGATCGTTGAGAGCCTTTACCTCGGAAACCTCCGAAACGGCGCTTCGATCCCACCACCGGCCCTAACCCGATTCACGATCTCGCCCGATACGGGATCGATCGAATCAGAGCGCCTGGTCGAGGAGCCGATCGACCTGCCCCGAATCAACTACGGATACTCCAACGGACGGCCCTACCGCTACGCCTGGGGCCTCGGCACCGACGGAACCAGCTTCTTCGACCGGATCGTGGCGGCCGACGTCGAGCAGCGGACAACCAAGGTCTGGAAAGAGACCGACTGCTACCCGGGCGAGCCGGTCTTCGCCTCCGAACCGGGCGCCTCGGGTGAGGCCGACGGCGTGCTCCTTTCGGTCGTCCTCGACACTGCGGCCGAAACGTCCTTCCTGCTCGTCCTCGACGCCAAGACCCTCGAGGAGAAGGCCCGCGCAACTGTGCCCCACCACATCCCCTTCAACTTTCACGGCCAGTACGTCCGGTAGGCCGGCGAGGCGTCGTCCCCACCTCTCCCTGCTGAATCATCATCGAGGCAAACCGTCGGAAAAGTGGCGGCTAGGTCGTGGGCAGGTCACCGTCCACCTAAAGACCCATCCCCCGGCCGATCAGTTCCTTCATGATTTCGGTCGTGCCGCCGTAGATCCGGGTTACGCGGGCGTCTACCCAGGCGGAGGAAATCGGGTACTCGTTCGTGTAGCCGTAGCCCCCGTGCAGCTGCAGGCACTTGTCGGTGACCGTGCCGAGCAGTTCGGTGGTCCACCATTTGGCCATCGCCGCTTCTTCGATAGTCAGCTCACCGGCGACGTGTTTGCCGATGCACTGATCGACGAAGGCACGTCCGATTGTGATCTCGGTCTTGATCTCGGCCATCACGAAGCGTGAGTTCTGGAAACTGCCGATCGGCCGCCCGAAGGCGGTGCGTTCCTTGACGTACTCGAGGGTGCCCTCGAAGGCAGCCTCGGCGCCGGCCAAAGCGCCCACCGCAATGATCATGCGCTCCGGGACCAGCTTCTCCATCAGCTGGTAGAAGCCGCCGCCCTCGGCCCCGAGCAGGTTCTCGGCCGGCACCCGAACGTCGTCGAAGAAGAGCTCGGTCGTATCCGACGCGTGCTGGCCCAGCTTGTCGATCTGTGGACCGCGGGAGAAACCCTCGGAGTCGGCGTCAACCACGATCAGCGAGATTCCTGCGTGTCCGGCATCGGGATCGGTCTTGGCGACGACGATCACCCGGTCGGCATGGCCGCCGTTGGTGATGAAGGTCTTCGAACCGTTGACCACATACTCGTCACCCTCGAGCCGGGCAGTGGTGGTCACGGCCGCCAGGTCGGAACCAGTTCCCGGCTCGGTCATCGCGATCGCGAGCACGGTCTCTCCATTGGCGATGCCGGGCAGCCAGCGTGCCTTCTGCTCGTCGGTACCCGAGGTGAGGAGGTAAGGCAGACATATGTCGGTGGTCAGCATCGGACCGCCGAAAGCGGAGCCCACGCCCGACCTGACAGCCTCTTCCGTGAGCACGACGTTGAAGCGCCAGTCGTCGGCGCCGGCCCCTCCGTATTCCTCCGGGATCGCCATGCCCATGAAGCCGTGTCCGGCAGCCTTGGCGAAGAGATCACGCGAGACAACCCCGGACTCATCCCATTCAGCGAAGTTCGGAGTCACTTCGGCAACGAGGAACGATCGAAAGCTCTCTCGGTAGTCCTCGTGCTCGTCTTCGAAGATGGCCCGCCGCGGCGGTGCTGCCAAAGATGTTCCCGGGGTCATGGGTGCTCCTCCAGATAGTGGTTGGTCAGGCCGTCCGGACTATAGACCGACCCGGCCGAGCACCCCGGAGTTTTCCTCCTGCCTCAGGCCGCTTCGGCGTGCTCACGGCTGTCCTTCGACGAAATCAGCAGGGCGGCGAGGATCGCTCCGGCCAGGGCGAAGCACGCGCCGACGATGAACGCGTCGGAAAAACCCTGGGTAAGCGCCGCCGCCTTGTTCGTGACACCGGAACTGAAGGCGTCGTTGGTCGACGAATTGGCGATCGACGCCAGGATCGCGAGGCCGAGCGCACCGCCCACCTGCTGGGCGGTGTTGATCAGCCCGGAAGCCAGCCCGGCTTCTTCGGGCCTGGTGCCCGACATCGCGGCGATCGTCACCGGCACGAAGGACAGGCCGAGCCCGATGCCGGCGAGCACCGACGGGCCGAGCACGTCGGAGAGGTAGGAGCCGTCGACGTCGATCTGGGTGAACCAGGCGAGAGCCACGGCGACCAGCAACAGGCCGGACACCAGTACGGGCTTGAAGCCGATCTTTGTGACCAGGTGTCCGGCGAGTCCCGCGGCGAGGATGATCGATATCGCGAGCGGCAGGTAAGAAAGCCCGGCTTCCAGAGCGTCCTGGCCCAGGACCTGCTGGAGGTAGAGGGTGATCAGGAAGAACATCGAGAACAGGGACATGCCGGTCAGGACGCCGACGATGTTCGCCGCGCGAAGGGTCCGGTTGCGAAAAATCGAGAACGGGACCAGCGGCCGGCTGGTCCTGAGCTCGACGACAACGAAGACGAAGATCAGAGCCAAAGCGATGGTGCCGCGGATGATGGTCTCGGTTGAAGTCCATCCGACGTTCGCCGCGTCAACAAGCGTGTAGACGAGCAACGCCAGGCCGGCGGTGACTGTAACCGCGCCCGGGATGTCCAGGGTGCGTTCGGACTCTTCCTCGGCCTTCGACTCGAGCAAGCGGATCGGCGCCTGCCAGACGACGAAGGCGGCGATCGGCACGTTGACGAAGAGGACCCACTCCCAGCCGGCCCATTGGGTCAGGATGCCGCCGAGCAGCACTCCGGCCGCGCCGCCGGCGCCGGCGACAGCACCCCAGATGCCCAGCGCCCGGTTTCGCTCTGAACCTTCCTCGAACGTCGTCGTCACGATCGAAAGGGCGGCGGGCGAAGCGATCGCCGCGCCGAGTCCCTGAAAGGCCCGGGCGATGATCAGCCATTCCTGGCTCTGGGCGAAACCACCGGCCAAAGAGGAAAGCCCGAAAAGGGCCATGCCGATCATGAACATCCGGCGGCGGCCGAAGAAGTCGGCCAAGCGCCCGCCGAGCAGCAGGAAGCCGCCGAAGACGAGGGTGTAGCTGTTGACCACCCAGGAAAGATCGTCCTGCGAGATGTCGAGGGCCTTGCCGATCGAAGGTAGGGCGACGTTGGTGATCGAGGCGTCGATCACCACCACGAACTGGGTCAGAGCGAGCAGCATGAGCGCCAGGTTCCTCGCGCGAGGGGAAGTCATGTCGGGTCCGGACAAGGGATGACTCCTGAGAGGGGTGAGAGGGAAACGGAACCGCGGTTCCACTTTATGTACTTCAGCTCCGCCGGCGCCCACTGGCCCCGCCACATGGACCTGATCCTCGCCGGCCTCAGGCCGGCTTGACCAAGGCGGCTAGGTCGTCAGCAGGCCGCCATCGACGGGCAGCAGGATCCCCGTGACGTAAGACGACGCGTCGCTGGCCAGGAAGATCGCCGCGGCCACGAGTTCGCCCGCTTCGCCCTTGCGACCTGCGGGAACCCTGATCATCATGTTGTCCAGATACCCGTCCGGGTACTGGTCGGTCATCTCAGACTCGAAAAATCCCGGTGCCAGTGCGTTCACCCTGATTCCCTTGCGGGCAGTCCATTGCTGCGCGAGGTCCCGGGTCAAGCCGATGATCGCCGCCTTGGACGACGCGTAGGCAGCCTGCGGGAGAAAGGCCGTGGTCGAGCCGAGGACGCTGCCTATATTGACGATGCTGCCGCCACTTTCACTGATTGCACGGGCAAACGCCTGGGCCATGAAATACGAGCCGTTCAGGTTGATGTCGATCACCTTGCGGAATTCGTCCGGATCTTCATGCGTCGCTGGAACGGCAGTGCCGATGCCGGCGTTGTTGACCAGCACATCGACGTGGCCGAGTTGCTCGACCGCCTCGCTGATCACCCGGTCGCAGTCCTCGGGCCTGGCGACGTCCGCCGGAACGGCGATGCAGCGCCGGCCCAGTGCCTCGACCGCTTCTTTGGTCGCTTCGAGCTTCTCGACTCGACGCGCGCAGATGGCGATGTCGGCGCCCGCTTCGGCCATGCCGGTCGCAAACGCCACACCGAGACCGGATGAAGCTCCGGTGACGACAACGACTTTGCCTTCCAGTGAAAACGACTCGAGGATTCCGCTCATCGAACGGACGATAGCCGTCCTCAGTGCTTCTTGACGACCACCGGCTGACCGGCCGGGGGCGCAGTTGTACCAGCGGGTGCCCTTGCTCCAGGTGACGGTTTCCGACCCGATGCGGAGCGGGTCTCGGACCACCAGAGCCTCAGCTCGTCCCTGAATTCCGTAACGACCACTTCCCCTTCCCGCGACAGACCGAAAGATTCTCGTTGCCGTACCCGTGGTCTGCATTCGGATCGTACCCCGCCGGTCTCGGGTTGAACTTCTGAAGCTTCAGCGGCTTGAGCCGGCGACTGTCGAGGTCCCGTCCGTTCAGCACATGCCGGACGGTTCTCCTGGCACCCGTCACCGGTCACCCGCCCCTCGGAGTCGAGCTTGGCGCTGTTCGGGAACTCCTTGTAGACAGGGCAGTTCCTCTTCGTCAGCCGGTTCGGTGGCTGACCCGCTTCGCTTGTCGGGGAGACGCTCGGATACTGGAGTACGCGGCCGTCTGAATCCGTGATTCTTTCCCGGATACCGGACAACATGCTCGTGGTTTCAGCTAGGCGCAAACCTCATATTGAGTGACCTCGGAAGTCGTCCGGCCCGAATGTCGGTGACCTTACCCTTCGTGGGCGCCCGCCCTCTGTCTGCGTCGACGAGTAACATATTAGAAAGTTTGAAGATTCTAATGTTATCAACTGTTATGGCTCCTGAGGTGGTCACTTGACCGTGGCAGGCGTGGCAGCCTGCACGGGGGCCTTTCTGCTCGTCGCCGGAGGCATCGGCGCCCTAATCGGTGACCACCGCAGGGCCCTTGTCCTGCAGGTTGTCGGCGTTGGCGTGATGGCTGTTGCTGCAATTGTCGTGTTCGCCGGCGACCCCCCCGTGGGGGCGGAATTCCGGAGCGGTATCCACCCCGCGTTCGGACTCGATGCCCTGAGCGCCTTCTTCCTGCTTGTGCTCTGCATCGTTGCGGCACCGGCACTCGTTTTCGCACGCAGCACACTGCCTTTCGGGGACAAGTCAGCGGTGCTCGCGGCGCTAACGGCGGCGTTCGTGCTTTCAATGGCCGGGCTGGTCGCGGCGCGGGACATTACGACGTTCCTTGTCTGCTGGGAGCTGATGACGCTCGTCCCTGCGGCTGTGATGCTCGTCTACCGCCAGGACGACGAGGTCCAAAGCGCCGTGATCGTCTATGTCGGCATCACCCACGTGGCGGCAGTGGGTGTCTGGGCGACGATGCTGATCCTTTCGGAGAATGGAGCACTTGGGGGTGCCCCTCTCGGTCCTGGCGGCCTGCAGTCACTGGTGCTGATAGCGGCACTACTGGGGTTCCTCACCAAGGCCGGCATAGTTCCGCTGCATATCTGGCTGCCGCGCGCGCACCCCGTCGCCCCCTCGCACATCTCGGCGCTGATGTCGGGAGTGATGATCATGCTTGCGATCTATGGCCTGAGTCGTGTGCTTTTCACATGGCTGACGGGCGTGCCGACCTGGGTGGGAGTCACCATGGTGGCGCTCGGGGCACTCTCGGCGCTGGTGGGCGTGCTCTATGCGCTGGTCCAGCGGGAGCTGAAGCGCCTTCTCGCGTTCAGCTCGATCGAGAATGCCGGCATCGTCGTCCTCGTCCTCGGCGCGGCGCTACTGCTCATCTCGGCGGGACAACCCCAGTGGGCGGCGATCGCCTTTGCCGGCGCGATGCTTCAGATCCTCAATCACGCCGCGTTCAAGGGCGCGTTGTTCCTTGGCGCGGGTGCCGTCGGGGACGCCACAGGGACGCTGCGGTTTGACCGGATGGGCGGGCTGCTTCGCAGGATGCCGGTCACGGGCAGCGCGATCGGTGTCGCAGCCCTGGCGATCGCCGGGTTCCCCCTGCTGAACGGATTCGTCTCTGAATGGATCGGACTCCAGGCGCTGTTGCGGCTGCCCGTAGAGGGGACCGACTTGCTCGCCCTGGTCGGGGCGTTCGGGGCGGCGACCCTGGCCGCGACGGCGGGCCTGGCGGCGCTGTGCTTCGTCGGGCTGGCGGGACTGGTGTTACTGGGCCGTGCCCGAACTCCGGAAGCGGCAGGTGCGCGCGAACCCGCAGCTGCCGTCCGTGGCGCAATCGTCTTCCTCGCGGTGCTCTGCTTCGTGCTGGCAGCACTCGCCGGCGTGCTTGTGCCACGTCTGGCAGAACTCGGGCCGGGCTACTGGTCGGGCGCGCCCTCGTTGGGGCTGGACCTCCCGGGTACGGGATCACTTCCGGCCCCGGTCCTCCTGCTGGCCCTGGTCGTAATCACCGGACTCGTCGCACTCGCCCGCGGGCGCCGTCGTGCCGCTCCCGCGCCGGTGTGGGTGAGCGGCCAGCCCGACGAGCCCCAGCTGGCCTGGACCCTGGCGGGCTTCACCAAGCCGCTACGGCTGATGATCGATGGAGCTCTTCGCACGCGACGGGAATCGGTGACCACGGGCTCGGACGGGATCGTCGAGACAGTCCGCTTCCGTGGCGACGTGCCGCACCTGTTCGACACGCACCTGTTCGAGCCGGTCTTGCGCCTCGCGACCGTCGCGGCGCGCTACGCCCGCCGGGTGCAGTCAGGCAGCCTGCGCGCCTACCTCGGCTACCTTGCCGTACTGCTTCTGGTTCTGCTGCTGCTCCTGCGGCTCGGGGTGATCTCATGACGGCGCAGAGCATCGCCGCGGGAGGCATGCAACTGGCCGGTGTGGCGCTTGCCCCGCTGGTGGTGGGTTGTGTGCAGTGGCTGAAAGCCCGCGCGCAGGGACGGCGCGGCGCGTCCGCCCTTCAGCCCTACCGTGAGATACGTCGGCTCTGGAGTCGCTCCGGCGTGCGCCCGGAGTCCGCAACCGCGGTGTACGAAGTGGCCGTTCCGCTGGCCGTTGCCTCGACCATCCTCGCGCTGCTGCTGTTGCCTATCGGGTCGGTCGCACCTGACTGGGGCCTGGGCAACGATGCCCTCGTACTCTTTGGCCTGCTCGCGGTCGGCCGCTTCGCGCTGGCGGCCGCAGCCTGGGATACCGGCAGCGGCTTCGAACTCATGGGCGTGGCGCGGGATCTCACCTTCGCTGTGTTCGTCGATGCGCTCTTTCTGGTCGTGCTTGCGCTACTGGCATATCCGGCTCACAGCACCGACCTTGTCGCCATGAGCGGGGCGGCGGCGAGCGGCGAGGCCTGGCGCGAACCGGCACAGTGGGCGGCTGCGATCGGGCTTGTTCTCGTGATCCTCGCCGAGACCGGAAGGCGTCCGATCGACAATCCTGACACGCACCTCGAACTCACCATGGTCCACGAGGGACCGACACTCGAGTACGCGGGCCGCGATCTTGCGCTGCTTCACTGGACAGCCGCCGCCCGCACCTGGGCGGTGCTGGTGCTCGCCGCCGAGGTGCTTGTCCCTCATCCGGGTTCGTTCGCCGCCCAGCTGCTGTGGCTGACCGGGTGGTTGACGCTATTCATCGTCCTGCTCGCCGCCGCCGAAACGACGCAACCCAAGATGCGTTTGCTTCGCGTACCCGCACTCCTCTACGGAGGCGCGGTAATTGTCATGATCGGGCTTGCCGGCCGGCTGCTGGGGGCTTCGGCATGAGCACCCTGTTCGTCATCGCCGTCACTGCTGTAGGGCTGGCGATCGTCATCGCGCGACGGCGTACCTTCGCGGTTGTGCTCGTTGCCCTTCAGTCGGTGGCCCTTGGTGTCTACGCACTTGTCCACGGCTTCGGTGAGCCGTCGGCGTTTCTTGTCGGGGGAGTGCTGCTCGCAGGAAAGGGCGTGCTGCTGCCGGTGGGTCTGACGTGGGTCGTTCGACGTACTCCAGAGCCGAGACTGATCGCCGGCGAGCCGCCGCCGCTCACCCGGGCGGCGATCGCCGCGGCGATCACGCTCGCGGCCGTCGAGCTGATTCCGTCACTGGGCCTCGACAGCCGCGCTGCAGACCAGGGCGCGGTGGCCCTCATGGTCCTCGGTATCGCGATCGCCGTCCTGCGCCGGTCAGCCGTATTCCAGGCCGTAGGATTCCTCGTCGCCGAGAACGGCGTCTATCTCGCCGCGCTGGCGGCACCCGGCGGGCTGCCGCCGATAGTCGAAATCGGCGTACTTTTCGACCTGATCATCGTCGTCGTCGTCGCGGCCGCCTTCACCACCCGCATTCACGAGGAATTCGGCACCGGAGACACCACTCTGCTCGGGAATCTGCATGATTGAAGCACTGGTCATCGCCGCGCCCGTGTGCGCACTGCTGACCGCCGCCGCGACATGGTCCAGCCGGACCGTGCGCCAGGCCGACCGGCTCAACAACGCCGGCGCAGCGGTGACGGCACTGCTCGCTTTCGTTCTGGCGGGGATTGCCATCGCCGACCCTGCGAATCCTCACCATGGCAACTGGTGGATGCTTGACGCGGGTAGCGGAGTCTTCCTTGCCGTGATCGCCGTGATCGGATTGCTGAGCGCCCTGGTGGCCCCCGCACAGCTCGCCTCGTCGGGTCGCGGACTCGTCAGTGCCGCTCGTGGCCGAGCGATGTACTACGCGGCGTACCACGTGTTCTGGGCAGTTCTCATCGCGGTGCCCCTCGTGAACAACCTCGGGCTTGCCTGGCTGCTGATCGAGGCGACCACCGGGGCTTCGGCCCTCCTGGTCGCTTTCAGCGGTTCACGAGGTGCGCTCGAGGCCGGTTGGAAATACCTCGTTCTGACCACCTTCGGTCTGGCCGTCGCGCTGCTTGGCATTATCGTCCTGTACGTGGCCGTGGCGCCGGGCGAAGGCACGCTCGCCACGCTCGACTGGCAATCGATCGCCGACGCGGCACCCGGTCTCCGGGACGGCCCCGCCGTCGTGGCATTCGTTTTCATAGTCGCCGGGCTGGCGACGAAGGTGGGGTGGGCGCCGGTTCACAACTGGCTGCCGGACGCGCACAGCGAAGCGCCACCTCCCGTGAGTGCACTGCTGTCAGCGGCGCTGCTGCCGACTGTCGCTCTGGTCGTATGGCGAGTGGTCATCGCGCTCGGCCCCGCGTTGTCTCCCGGTACCGCCAGCGCCCTCGTACTCTCGTTCGGCCTGGTGTCGCTTGCAGTCGCCGTGCCGTTCCTGTGGCGTTCGATGGCGTGGAAGCGGCTGCTCGCCTATTCCAGTCTCGAGCACATGGGAATCCTGGCCATAGGCATCGGGCTGGCCACCCCGCTGGCAACAGCCGGGGTGGTCGTGCACGTCGCCGGCCACGCGCTGGCCAAGTCGCTCGGGTTCTACTCCGCAGGGCCGCTCCTCAAGCACGTTCCCCGGTCGCAGGAGCACGCGGTGAGCGGGCTGGCGTTTGCCAGCCCGACGACGGCGAGTGCGGTCGGTGTAAGCCTCGCAGCGCTGGCGGCGATGCCGCCCTCGCCTCTGTTCGTCAGCGAGTTGCTCATCCTTCTGGGCGGAATCGCGGCCGGAGAAGTTGCCGTTACCGTCGTCGCGGCGGCACTTCTCGCCCTCGGGTTCCTTGGTCTGGCACAGGCACTGGTCGAAGCGATGGTCGGAGAGCCCAGACCCAGGCCCTGGCGCTCGGGTCGATCCGGACCCCGGCTGCGACGCCTGACCATGGTTTGTGGCGCGCTTCTGCTCGCCGTCACCGTTGTTGCCTTCATGCTCCCCGGCTCTGGTGTCGTCGACAACCTCATGGCGGGCGTCGCATGAACGGTGCCCCCACCATCGAGCGGGTAGAGGCCATCCACTGGAGAGCGGCGGTCAGCGCCGCCGTCGAAGACGGGGCCGAGTTCGACTGCCTCTATGCGTCGCCTACCGGGAGCGATGTCGAGGTCCGTCTGGTACTTCGTCACGGTTACGGCCGGCGTGTACTCACGGCGCGCGCCACGGCGTCGCACCTTGAGACGGTCGTGGACATCCTGCCCGCCGCCGAGTGGGACGAGCGCGAGGCTCGTGACCTGTACGGGGTGAACTTCGACGGGCATGAGCCACTCCGTGCGCTCGTCGCTCACCCGCCGGACCGTGACGCCTGGGTGACACCGGTCGAGGGACCGGACGTACATGAGGTCGCAGTCGGCCCCATCCACGCCGGGGTGATCGAGTCCGGGCACTTTCGCTTCCATGTCGTCGGGGAGAGGGTCGTCCACCTCGACCTGCGTCTCTTTTACAAGCACCGGGGCATAGAGCGCGCGGCCGAAGGCCTCACGCTTGCCGCCGGCCTTCCGGTCGCCCAGCGCGCCTGCGCGGCCTGCGCAGTTGCAAATACGGTCGCCTACGCCCAGGCGGCCGAGTCACTGCTCGGCTTGGAACCCGATGATGACCTGCGACGAAGCCGCACAGTGCTGCTGGAGATGGAACGGCTTTACAACCACCTCCACGACCTCTCGGCACTTTGCGCCGGTGTCGGCTTCGATCCCGGGACGATGACCTTCGCTGCCCTCAAGGAGCGGGCCCAGCGCATGAACGAACTGGTCGCCGGACATCGGTTCCTCTTTGGCACGATCCGACTCGGCAAAGGCGCGGTGAGCCTTGGTTCCGCTACGGCCAGGAGAGTCAGGGACGAGATCGAAGCGATCGGGATTGAAGCTGCTTCGACCTGGCGGACACTGGCCTTCATGGACTCCGTCCAGGACCGTTTGCGTGGCGTGGGGGTGCTCACCGCGCAGGATGCCGGTCTCCGGGGTGCCGTCGGTCCCGTGGCGCGCGCGAGCGGCCTTCACCGCGATGCCCGTACTGAATCAAAGGAGAATCTCTGGTACCCGGAGTTCCTGCCCGCCCGGCCTGAACGGCCGACCGGCGACGTCGCCGTCCGCGTCGAGGTCCGGGCGATCGAACTGGAGAGAACCTGCGCGATGCTGGCCGCCCTGCTGTCGCCGCCACCCGGCCCCGGGCGGTCGAACCCGGTCCGCGAACCGGCTCCGCTGGGCACCGGGCGCGTCGAGAGCCCGCGCGGCGCAACCGTCTGCTGCGTCGAAGCAAAGGGCGGCAAGGTCACCCGCCTGCACCTGAGGACCGCCTCATACGCCAACTGGCCGGTACTCTCCCGCGTCGTTTCCGGAGCGATACTTCCCGACTTCCCGCTGATCAACAAGAGCTTCGAGCTCTGCTACGCGTGCTCGGATCGTTGAACCATGTTCGTCCTGCTCAAGAACCTCCAGCAGCTGCGCCGCACGATTGGGCTGCCCGCACCGCCGAAGCCCGGGTCTCTCGCGCTTCGGCACGTCGATTGCGGCTCCTGCAACGGCTGCGAACACGAGCTGAACAACATTGCCGGCCCGCATTACGATCTGGACCGCTACGGGTTCTCCATTGTCGCGTCTCCTCGGCACGCCGACATCCTGTTGATCACCGGCACAGTCACGACCCGAATGGCGGGGCCGCTGCGGGCCGCGTTTGCGGCGATGCCCGAACCTCGCCTGGTCGCCGCCCTCGGTAATTGTGCTCTCGGCGAGGGGGTGATCGGCGACCCGACAGAACTGGTTGGACCCGTGGAGGATCTGCTGCCAGTCGACATCCGGGTCCCTGGTTGTCCGCCCACGCCCGCCGTGATTGCCGAAGCCCTGCTCGGTGGCCTGGATGCAATACGCCAACCCCGGACAGAAGGTGATGTTTGATGCCCGAGAGCGGCAGAAAAGGACAGGAGCGGGTGTCGCAGGCCAAGGCAGAGCTGTTTCGCGTACTCGGACACCCGATGCGAGTGCGGATTCTCGAGCTTCTGCGAGGGGGTGAGCGCTCGGTGGGTGACCTTCAGCAGGCGCTCGGCCTCGATGCGAGCGGCACCTCACAGCATCTTGGTTCCCTTCGTAACCGGGACCTGGTCACGGCGCGTCGCGACGGCAAGAACGTCTACTACTCAATCAAGGACCCCCTGACAACCGAGTTGCTTGAGGTCGCGAGACGACTCATTACCACGAGGATCGAGAATTCCCAGAGCCTCCTCGAGCAGCTCGCCGAACCTGAAAATCGCTAGAAGTAGCTATAGATCCGACCAGCAGGGTCCAGAGATCCGAGATCTCTCCGGGCGGCTTTGTCGACCGCTCCACGGCTGTCCAATGCAGCCTCGGATGCCCCAAGGTGAGATGAGCTTCGCTTGGTTCGGTCCCAGGGCTGGTGGCACGAAGTTCTTGAGACTCCATCATCTCACCGATATGGGGAACGAGTGGCGCTACGAGTTTCCCGTGAACGGCCTCGCGTTCTGCTCGCACCTCGCCCCCTTCGGCGGGAGCTTCTTCGCGATCAAATAGCGGCTTATCTTGCGGTTCGCGCAGGTGCTCGGGTTACTGAACGTGCCGTGACCGTAGCCGTCGACCGTGAGCAGGCGGGAGCGGGGCAGCAGTCGGTGCATCTCCAGCGATCCCCGGTAGTTGGTGGCGGGGTCGAAGGTCATGCCGACCACCAGCACCGGATATGCGGTCCGCGCCTTCCAGGGTCCGACATCGATCCAGTCGGCGAGGTCCGAGTCCCTCTCGATGCCTTCCGGTGAAACCACGATGAATCCCCGCATAACCCGGCCCACGGACAAAATCTAGCCGACGCGAATGGCTCGCTGCCATCTACGGACTTGTTGTTTGGCCCAGCCCGGGACGAACTGATCATGCCAATACGCGTGCTAGTATTGGACAAACGCGGGTTTCAACACTGGTGGTTTCCCGGTTGAGCGGTCGCGTCCGCCCAGCTTCATCGAACGCGGCAGGGAAGGCATCAATGTTCAGTCGTTCCACCAAGGTTCTGGTGCTCGTGGTCGCTGCTCTGATGATTCCGGCAATGGCGGGCGCACAGGCCAAGAGCAAGTTGAGCAGCGGAAGCTACGCCGGCAAGATCCATCCGACGGACGCCTCCGATTCGAGCTCGGACACGAAGATCACGTTCAGGGTCAACCGGACCGGGACGAAGATCACCCGCCTCAAGGCCCAGTTCTATTACCTGTGCATAATCGGCGGCGTTTTCTCGCTTCAGTCGTACATGTTCCCAAGCTTCCACAAGGGCGCGATCAAAGTCAGGCGGAATGGGACCTTCTCAGCCAGGGATGTCGTTGACAGGGAAGCCGGATTCATCGTCAAGTTCAACGGCAAGGTCAAGGGTCGCACCCGCGCCAAGGGCGCGCTGTCCCTGAATACCGCGATCAACGGCAGCGGCTGCGGGCGCGACCTGACCTGGTCGGCCAAGCGAAAATAGGCACCCTGGCCAGCGGACCTCGCTGACTCGAGCCCTGAGGGTCGCTTGCCCTCCGGTTCTTTTCGAGACACTCATTCCTCGCCATTCAGCCGTCGTGATCCATACCGGGAAAGTTGGAGACAGTTTTCATTGGGAAACTGACGCCTTCAGGTAGTTCTCCTCGAACTCTATGGGCGGCACGAACTTCAAGGCTCCATGGAGCCTTGATTTGTTGTACCAGTCGACCCAGGTGAGGGTGGCCAGTTCTTCAATATCTCGTTCGTTCTTCGCAGCTCCCTGTTTTCGCGCTGGAGCTCCTTGAGCTGCTGCTTTTCATCGGTGGTGAGACCCGGGGAAAGACCGCGGTCGGTCTCGGCCTGGCGAACCCAGCGGCGAAGTGTCTCCGGGGTCATCCCCGACTTGGTTGCCACCGACTGAATGCAAGCCCATTGCGAAGAATGCTCGCCCTGGTGCTCGAGCACCAGGGCGACGGTGCGCTCCCTGATCTCTCGGGGATAACGCATTGACCTTGAATTGACATTGACTCGATCCTCTCAAAGGATTTGGTCTCCATCAAACCCGGTATGGATCACGACCGCTCGAGCGAATCGGTGAGAAATGAGTTCATTCCGGCGTCCGAGGCGGACCGCGCAATCAGCATGGCGAAGATCAACGCTGATACTCACGATGTGTTCGTAGGGGTGGCCCCGCGCAGTGACCGCAAGGGGGCAAGGCCGGTGTAAGCGAGACCCATTCCCTGTGGGTCGATTGCGATTCAAAAGAGGCGACGGCCAAGCTGGCCAAGTTCGGTTTGCCGCCCTCCTTGGTCGTGGCGAGCGGAACGCCGGGCAACTGCCACGCGTACTGGCTGCTTCAGGAGTGGCTCCCGGGTGAGCAGATTGAGGTTTTGAACCGGAGGCTGGTCGAAGTGCTCGGCGGAGATTCGAAGTCCATCGAGAAGGCGCGGTTGCTCCGGGTTCCGGAAACGCTCAACCACAAGTCGGATCCGCCGAACGAAGTGAAGGTGCTGAAGTTCACCGAGGCCAGGTACACGATCGCCGCCTTCAACCGGGAGCTTCCTCCCCCGTCCCCGACCAAGGAGCCCGCAACCAAGCAGAAGCCCAAGCCGCGCAGCGATCTCAAGGACGCGTCCCCCATCGTCCAAACCGTCCTCGATCGCCTCAACGGTGTGAAGGGGGACTCTCCACAATGGACAGCGCTCTGCCCGGCCCACGACGATCAGAATCCGTCCCTGTCGGTCGCCGAGGGAGAAGACGGTCGCTGTCTTCTTAAGTGCCACGCTGGATGTGACGTCACAGATGTCGCAAGTGCTCTCGGACTTACTCTGAGTGACCTGATGTCGGGCGATGGCGGAGCCCACCCCCGCAAGCGCATCGCCGCAAAACTCGTCGAAATGGCCTTCAGCAATGGAGCGGAGCTTTTTCACTCAGCCGACGGCGATGCCTGGATCAGCATCACCAATGACGGAAGCCGCAATACGTGGCCGGTCGAATCCCGGATGTCGGAGATGTGGCTCCGCCGCTCCTTTTTCGAGGAATCAGGAGAAGCCGTCGCTCGCGAAGCGCTCGCTGAAGCCACAGCTCAGCTGGGGGCTCACGCTTTGTTCGAAGGCAATACTCACGAAGTCGAGGTCCGTGTGGCGGGATCTGAATCGGAGTCGATTTTCCTCGACCTCGGAGATGAGGCACGGACCATCATCAAGATCGACGGCTCCGGCTTCGAGATCGCGATCGGCGAGGTGCCGTACTTCCGGCGGGCATCCTCGGCGACCGGACTGCCGTTGCCGGTCGGCGGTGGATCGATTGAACAGCTGCGCGATTTCGTCAACATTGCGGACGAGGGATCCTGGATGCGGTTGGTCGGGTTCCTGCTGATGTGCTTCCACCCCACGGGGCCCTACCCGGTACTCAGCATCAACGGCGAGCAAGGTTCAGCGAAGACCACCACATCCCGGTTGATCCTTTCCCTGATCGACCCCCACAAGGCCGGGCTGATGTCCGGCAACCCTCCCATCAAGGGCCTGGCCATTACGGCTTCGGCCAACTGGCTCGTCGTTCTTGACAACGTTTCTTCGATCAAGGTCGCTCTGTCAGATGCGCTGTGCCGCGTATCGACCGGTGGAGGGCTTCGCACCCGCCGCCTCTACACCGACTCCGAGGAGATCGCGCTCGAGTATCGCCGCCCGGTTGTGGTCAACGGGATCGGCTCGGTAATTACCCGTCCTGATCTTCTCGACCGCACCGCACCCATCGAACTGCTGGCCATCCAGTCCGACAAGCGCCGCACCGAAACCTCACTGATGAAGAAGTGGGAAGTTGCCCGCCCCTCGATCCTTGGCGCCCTGCTTACCGCGGTTGCCGCCGCAATAGCCAACCGCGACCAGGTGAAGCTCGACGGCACACCGAGGCTCGCCGACTGGGCCCAATGGGTCGAAGCCGCCTCTGACACCCTCGGCTGGCCGCTGGGAGCGTTCACCGCTGCGGTCGAAGCCGGGCAAGACGAGCAGGTTGAGTTGTCCATCGACGACCACGTGGAAGTCCGGGGGCTCATCGAGTACATGGACGTGGTGCCCGAGTTGAAGCTGACCGCGACGGAGTTGCTCGAACAGATTCACGCCTTTCTGGATCTCGACCCTAAGAAGTCTCCGGAGCTCATCAGCCAGGGGTCCGAACTTAGCCGTCTGCTTTCGACCTACGGACCCGCGCTTCGCAAGCACGGCATCCATTTCGAAACCGGTCGCACGGGCGGCGGAGTACGCCAGCGCTTCGTACACGTCTGGAAGGCATAGGGACGGAGGGACGGCCAGGGACGACGGGTCGCGGACCTCGGGGTTGTGCCCGGGTCCGCGGTGTGTTTTCCTCCCGGATTTTCTTATGCCTCGAACCGGACGCGGCGGCCGCTCTCGATCTGGAGCCTGATCGCATCACCTATACCGCGCTCGGCGACTTGTCGACGGCGACCGAAAAGGCCCGCCGCGACGCCCCGCGGCTATTCAGGGAATGACGTTTCAATCTCTTCCGCTGTTGGGTGATCCGAGGCCTTGTACTGGTAAGCGTCACGAAGGAGCTTGATCCCGACAAACGTGAGCAGGACCGCAAAACACACCCTCAGCACGGACCCCGGCAAGTGCAAAGCGAGCGCAGCCCCGGCAGCACTTCCCAACACACCACTGACGCCTATTCGCATCGCGAGTCCCAGGTCCAGCACGCCCTTCTTGTTCAACGAGTAGGTCGCCACGCAAGCGGTAGGCAGAACCACCAGCAGGGATGTGGCCTGCGCCTCCTGCTGGCCCAGCCCGACGGCCAGGACCAGGAATGGAACCATGAAGATGCCGCCGCCAACTCCGAGGAGGCCGGCAAGCATGCCGCTCATCAGGCCGAAGCAGATCAGCAGGACGATCATCGCGACACTCATCCTTCAACCACCATCAGCACGGCTGCGATCAGCACGAAAATCCCGAAGCACGCTTTGAGCCGACGCTCCGAAGAATTGGCAAGGAGGTTCGCGCCGATTCGGGCACCGAAGATGGCCCCGACTGTCAAGGCCCCGGCGGCAGCGGGGTTCACCTTTCCGGCCCCGCCATATACGGCAACAGCCACAATGCTGATCGGGATGATCGCCCCGAGGCTCAACGCGTGGGCCTTCTTCTGCTGCGTTCCGAGGAGCAGCACCATCAAGGGAACCATCACGGTCCCACCGCCGATTCCAAGGAGTCCCGAAAAGAGCCCTCCGATCAGGCCTATGCCGATGTATCGGGCGGGCGTCGCCTCCTGCGTCGCGGCCACTTCAACCGTCTCAGCCATTGTTGTCAATCCCTTCTTTGTCTCTGATCGCTACTACCGAAGAACCGTCGGACCGTGGGTCCGCGGCCGCTTCGCCTATGCCATTCCGGAAGATGGAGATCTGGGAATGTCCAACAAGTTCACTGACACCTTCGAGCATCTCGACACCGATCTCGCTCTGTCTGAGCGACACAAACCCATCGGCATCAATCGCAGCTTCGGCAAAGATGGTGTCGCGCTCTGAGTCCACGTCGAGCCCACCCACCGTGAACCTTGGACGGCTCACAATCGTCGTAGCATCCTGCCCCTCGCTCAGTCCGAGCATCAACTGGGTGAGGATCTGAGGCTGGCCCAGTCCGCCCATCGTTCCCATGGATGCGAGGACACCCTCGCCGTCGTGAGCCACCGCCGGCATCAGCGTGTGCATCGGCTTCTTCTCAGCGGCGTAGACATTGGGCGAACCAGAATCGAAACTGAACGCCGCACCCCGGTTATGAAAAAGGATTCCGGTTTCCGGCTCGAGTACACCCGAACCGAAACTGTGAAAGACGCTCTGGATCAATGACACGGTCCATCCTTCGGAGTCGGCCGCAGTTACCGCGACAGTGTCACCTCCCGCCCGGGTACGGCGTTGGTGGATTGAACTACTTGCGTCAGCCAAGTCTTTGGACGCAATCGCAAGCTCTCCGATGTGCTCGTCGGACAACATGCGGTCAACTGGTACCTCGGACTTTTCAGGATCGGCAAGGAAACAGTCTCGGTCCAGGGCGCTCAGGCGAAACAGGCGGGCAAGTGTTGCGGCATCCAAATCGCACTGCTTTTCGAGGAGATTGATAGTCGACAGAATCTCAAGGAAGATGACTCCCTGAGAAGGCGGCGGAGAAGTCAAGATGTCGAAACCGCGGAACTCTAACGTCAGCGGCTCGACCACGTGGCCCTCGTGTCGGGCGAAGTCCTCGATGGTCAGTTCCGAACCCATCGTTGCCAGCCCGTCAATCACGGCCCGGCCCAGTTCACCTCCGTACAGGGTCCTTTCGCCTTTTACAGCGATGTGCTTGAGCGACCGGGCAAGATTCGGCTGGACCAGGAGGTCGCCCTGGTCAAGGGGTCGTCCCTTGGGTGCGAGCAGCGCCCGCAGACCAGTGTTTTCTCCGATCAAATCGGCCTCCTCGATAATCGCGCGGGCCAGGGAAGGCGCGACTGGAACCCCATGTCTGGCGTGTCTGATAGCCGACACAAAAAGTGCCTCGCGATCGAGTTTGGCTCCCAGGTCGATCAGCTCTCCCCATCCTCCAACCACCCCGGGCACAGTGATGGTCTCCGGTCCGTACACGGGCATCGAAGCGTGGGTCTCCCGCATTTTCTCCAGTGACGACCTCGCGGCCGAAGCGCCGCAACCGTCGACCACCGAGGCTTTGCCGTCGGGGTCGACGACGATCGCCCAGAGATCCCCGCCTACAGCGCACATGTGCGGATAGACGACGGTCAGGACCGTCGCCGCAGCGATCGCGGCGTCGATGGCGTTACCGCCGGAATTGAACGCCTCCTCTCCGGCCTCCGTGGCGAGGGTGTGGGGAGTCGCTATGGCGCAGCTCGCCGCCATCAGTCCTCTGTTTCCAGGAGGCCGTTGACGGCCTCGATGTGCCGGGACATGGCTTCGAAGGCCGCGACGTCGTCGTGTCCTTCGATTGCCTCCAGGATTTCGTGATGGGCCGCCAGCGAACGTGCCTTCCTCCTTTCAGAGAAGAGTGCCTGCCGCCGGGTCTTGTCGATCCACTTGGAAGCGTCCTTGATCAGCTGGACGAGAATCGGGTTGTGCGTCGTCTGGGCGATTCGACTGTGAAACGCGAAGTCAAAGTCGGCCGCGGAATCGAGATCGCCTGAAGCCATGTCCGCCAGGATCTGTCTGAGGTCATTGATGTCCTGCTTGGTGGCACGCCTCGCGGCCCGCGCTGCGATCGACGGTTCGATCACCGACCGGAGGTCCATGATCTCGAGGATCTGGCGCTGCTCGCCGTCGAGCTTTTCGAGGAGGACACTTTCGAAGTTCCGTTCCTGGGGATCGACCACTATCGTGCCCCGGCCCGGTCTGCGTTCGATAAGTCCCTTGAGCTGAAGGTCGCGCAGCGCATCCCTGAGCGACGTCCTCGAGCAGCCAAGGTTCACCGCCAGCTCACGCTCAGACGGCAGTCTCTCGCCGTGGGCAAGGGAGCCGTCAAGAATCATCTTCTCGAGCGTGTTGGCAAGTCCGTCACCGACCTGGGTGGTGGCGTTCCGGACATTCGACCAGTTAACCCCGCCCGCTCCATTGTTGCGCACTTCACGGCTCATTTTGCACCTCTGTCTTGGGGTTCGGGCTGGCAAGGTGTTGTGGCTTCCAGCCTTCTCGGGGCACGCTTGCCCGAAGCACCTTGGTGTAATCGCTTTCGGGGTGGTCGAGAACCCGTTCCGTTGACCCGCTCTCGACGACGCTACCTTTCTGCATGACGATGGCTTGGTCTGTCGTCTGCCGGATCACCGCGAGGTCATGAGAGATGAAGACGTAGGCGACTCCAGTAGCGCGGCGAATGTCGGCCAGCAAATTGAGGATCTGCGCCTGGATCGATACGTCGAGCGCAGCGACCGCTTCGTCGAGGACCAGGATGGACGGGTCAGCGGCCAGTGCACGCGCGAGGGCGACACGCTGGTGCTGCCCGCCAGAAAGCTCCCGGGGCATCGCGTTACGCTGTCTCTCGTCAAGTCCGACCAACTCACTCAGCTCGGCGATCCGTGCCTTGCGGTCAGCCTTCTTGAGATCGGTGTGAAGCCGGAGTACCTCATCGAGGCAACTCGAACAGGTCTGCCTTGGATCCAGCGAAGCGTAGGGATCTTGGAAAACGATCTGAATCTCGCTGCCACGCGCCCGGCGTTCTTTTGCCCTCCGCGCCGGCCGACTGCGATCGGTTGACCTGAACCTGATCGAGCCACTGGTCGGGGTTTCGAGTCCGACGATCATTCGGGCGACTGTGGTCTTACCTGAACCGGATTCACCGACGACGCCGATCGAACCGCTTTCTGCCAGCGTCAAGTTGAAGTCTTCAACGGCGATGAAGTCCCTGCCAAAAGTCTTGTGGAGTCCCTCGATCTCGAGGATCGCGTCACTCATCCGACGGCCTCCTTTGCGAGCTTGCCCGGAGCTCCTCAGCTCGAATGCAGCGTGAATGGCCGGCGCCAATGTCGATTACTGGAGGGACGCCGGCCAGACACGCGTCCTGGGCGAACGTGCATCTCGGCGCGAACGCACATTCATCGGGGGCTTCGAAAGCAGAGAGTGGCTGGCCCGGAATTGCGGCGAGCCGGTCTAACTTCTCGTCGATCCGCGGACGGGCCTCCATGAGGGCCGCGGTGTACGGATGGAGCGGATCGTGGGTCAGGCTCGCGGCAGGCTGCATCTCGGCGATCCGGCCCGCGTACATCACACAGATGCGGTCACAGGTTGCCGACGCCAGGTCCAAGTCGTGGGTGATGAAGAGCATCGCAAGCGAATGGCGCTCGCGCAGATCAGCGAGAATTGCCATGACTTCCGACTGGGTGGTGACGTCGAGAGCCGTCGTGGGCTCGTCGGCCAGAAGCAGCCGCGGGCGGGTCAGGATCGCCGCCGCGATCATCACGCGCTGAAGCAAACCGCCGGATAGTTCGTGCGGGTATTGCTGGAGGCGACGCTCGCCGTCCGGAATTCCGACCTCGGCCAGGGCCACGACAGCACGCTGGTGCGCTTCCGCATTGCTGACTCCCGCGTTGGTCACGAGTGCCTCGGTCATGAAGTCGCCGATGCGGCGGACCGGATTTATGTGGGTTCGGGGGTCCTGGAATATCACCGAGACATCTTTTGTCCGGTAGCCCCTGAGGTCACCGCCCTTCAGAGACAGAACTTCCCGGCCGTCGAACGTGAGTTTGCCCGTGGACTTCGCCCCATCGGGCAGGAGCCTTGCGATCGCGTTGGCTGTCATCGACTTGCCCGACCCTGACTCGCCGACAAGACCGAGTGCTTCGCCGGGCATGATTTCCAGACTGATCCCGGAAAGCACCTCGCGATCCTCCCCTTCCACGGGCAGGGAGACCTTGAGGTCCTCGATTTCGAGGAGCCCGCTCAAAGCGTTCCCGCTCCTGCTCTGTCAGCTATGCGCTGGCCGAGGATCGTAAAGGCGCAAACGACGATCACGATGCATGCACCCGCAGCGAGTGACTCCGCTGGGTAGCCCTGGAGTATCCCGGTCTGGCCGGTAAAGACCATCGCGCCCCAGTCGGACTGGGGCTGCTGGACGCCGAGGCCCAGGTAGGAAAGGGCTGCGAGGTCAACCAGGGCGTAACCGAAGTTGATGGTCGACTGGGCCGCGACAAGCGGCAGCAGGTTGGGAAGGATGTGGCGGAAATTGATCGAGAGCGCGCTGGAACCCTGAACGGTCAGTGCCTCTACATAAGGGAGCTTTCTCTCTCGGAGTGCCGCGCCCCTGAGAATGCGGATGAAGAAGGGCGTGTAGGCAATCGAGAGTGCGAGGACCGGTGCGGCAAGTCCGACTCCGAAGACGGCGACCACGAGGATCGCGAGGAGGAGGCCGGGGAAGGCGAGCATTGAGTCGACAAACCGTGAGAGGACCTGATCGACCCTGCCTTCCTTCCAGGCCAGGGTCAGGGCTCCGATGATGCCGAAGGTAGTCGAGAGCAGGACGACGATCAGGGGACCGACCATGCTGGTTCGTGCGCCCGTCAGGAGGCGCGACCACAAGTCCCGGCCCTGGCTGTCGAAACCGAGAAGGTGGCCTCCGCCCGGCCCGACAAAGGCGTTGCTGAGATTGATGTCGTCTGGGGCGTAGGGAGCGAGCATCGGACCGATGACAGCGAGGACCAGTGCGATCAGCACCACGAATGCGGCGGCCATACCCAGCGGGTCGAGCGATCTGAATGCCTTGCGTGTCCGACGGACCGAAGTCTTCGTCGAGGAAGGAATAGCGATGCCGCTCATGCCGCGCTTCCCTGCTTCTGGCGGGTGGGTCGAAGCCGGGGATCCACATACATGTAGATCAGGTCGACGATCGTGTTGATGATGATGAAAGAGGCGACCAGGATCAGGACGATCGCCTGAACCACCGGAAAGTCCTTCGTCTGGACCGCGTTCACCAGGTAGGAACCGAGCCCGTTCGTACTGAAAGCCTGCTCGACGACCGCGGCTCCGGCGATCAATCCGCCGACTGTGAGGCCGGCAACGGTGGTGATCGGGATCAAGGCATTTCGGACGACGTGACGCCTGACCACGGTGGGGTAAGGGATGCCGCGACTGATCGCAGTCTGGACATGTTCCCGCCTCGACTCCGACATGACTGCCGCTCGCGTCACCCGCCCGACGTATGCGACCCATACAAGAGAGAGGGCGATCGCGGGTAAGAAAAGGTGGTAGATCCGGTCGAAGAATCCGCTTCCCGGTCCGAATACCGGGAACCAGCCGAGGTTGACCCCAAAGATGCTGATCAGGACGATCGCCGCGACGAAGGACGGAATGGCCAGGGCGATGGTCGACCCGGTGAGGATGACCGTGTCAGTCGCGCCGGTCCGCAACCCACCGACGATCCCGGTTCCGACGCCGACCACGAGGATCATGATCGAGGATATGGTCACGAGCATCAGCGTGCTTACGATCCGGGGGGCGATGAGCGTCGAGACGTTCTCGCCGCCGCTCGAGAGCGACTGGCCGAAGTCGCCATGAAGCGCGGACCCGAGCCAGTGGAGATACGCGAGCGGAAGCGGGTCGTCGAGGTGGTACTGCGCCTTCAGAGCGGCGACAGTCTCAGGTGGGACTGTCTTGCCGCCCGTCAGGAACGCAATCGGATCGCCCGGTGCGAGCGAGAGCGCCGCGAAGACCACGAAGCTCGCAAACAACAGGGTGAGCACCAGCGCGACGAGGCGCCACAGTATGAAGCGCGCCACCCCTAGGGGGCCCCGACCCCGGCCGCCCACGGGTAGTAGAGGAAGGCCAGCGAGGCTGGCGCTCCAGTGATCTTGCTGCCCTGGTAGACCGAGTTGAGCTGATTACCTACGGTGATGACACCGAGCTGGTCGACGAGCGCCGCCTGGGCGGTGGTCACGTAGTCAGCCCGCTGGTCGTCGTCGTATGTCGCAATCGCTTTGCGGATCGAGTTCGTGACCGCCGGAATGTTCAGGTTGCCGTAGTTGTAGTCCGACAGCGGCGTGAACTCACTCAGGGTGACGATCGGATCGGCTACGCCGGCACCGTATTCCTGAACCAGGAATGCGTCATAGGCGGAACGGGCTTTCGCGTCGTAATAGAGGTTGTTGAAGACGTCGGTCGAAAGGCCCTTGACCTCGACGTTCAGCCCGACTTCCTTGGCCGCACTCTTGATCGTCTGGGCGGTCTGCGACATGTAGCTCTGGTCGGCCGACACGGCGATCACGATCGGGTCCGTGGGACTGCCGGCCTGCTTGACCAGGTCCTTCGCCTTGGTTAGGTCCTGCGTCGGCTTCGGCAGCTTTTGCTGTGCGGCTTCGAAGATCGGCTTCGAATAGCCCCATTGCGCCGGCTGGACCGGGGTCATTGCGGGAACGGAGGATCCGTTGAAAATGACCTTCGCTATCGCGTCCCTGTTCATTGCCAGAGAAAGTGCCTCACGGATCTTCGGGTTGGTGAGCAGGCCTTTGGTCTCGGTCTGCCTCACGCCGACGAACTGGGTGCCGGCTCCGAATGTGAGCTTGCCTTTGCCGCCTGACTGCAGCTGCGGCACCGAAGCCTGGGGGACCTCGAAGGTACCGTCGATGCTTCCCGAGACGAGCGCGCTGGATGCTGTCGATTCGTCAGTGACGAACTGGAAGTCGACCTCGTCGGCCTTCGGCTGGAGGTCCTGGTCCCAGTAGTTCGGGTTCTTCTTCAGGACGATTTCGGAGCCCGGCTTCCACGATTCGAGTGAGTACGGGCCGGTGCACATCACGCCGCCAGTCGGGGTTCCGTAGGAATCGCCCTTCTTTTCGACGTACTTTTTCTCGCCGATCACGCCTGCTGCCGTGGCCATCATGCGGTTGAACAGCGCGTCTGGGGTCTTGAGCTTGACAGTCACTTCGTTGTCTCCGGTGACTTTGATCGACTTGACGCTGTTGTAGAACGGACTGGCCCAGTAGGAGCCGAGGGCAGGGTCGAGGTTCCTATTGAGGCTGAACGCGACGTCTTCCGCAGTGAGCGGGTTGCCGTCGGTGAATTTGACTCCGGACCGGATCGTGTAGACGAAGGTCAGCGGGTCGACACGCTTGAACAAAGCAAGGCCGTCGGTGATGCTGAAGTCGGGGTTCTGCCTCTGGAGTCCCTCGCAGAGGTTGGCGAGCACGGTGTTCTCGGAGTCGCCGTAATCGAGGATCCAGTCGAGGCTGGTCGGCTCTCCGTTCGGGAGGTTCCAGCTGAACTTGTCAATGTCTCCGGAGGCGGCTGACGTCGTGTAGACGTCCTGCGCGCTGTTCGTGAGTCCGCTGCCTGAGTCGTCCGAATTCGACGACTTTCCACATCCGGCTCCGATCAATGCGCAAGCCGCCAGTAAAGCCAGCGGTACGAAGATCTTGCCCCCAAAACGACTTCTGTTGCGATTTACCACGATTTCCAACCCTCTCCTCGGTTACTGAGTTTTTCAGTCGCAGATCTTTCCCAATCACTGCGAAGCGATTGGTCCAACCATCGGACCAAGTGTTACCATGACCGCATGCTAGCCGCGACCCAGTTCCCTGTCAACCAAAAATTTGGTCGAGGACTCAGGTCACCACGTCGGAGGAGATAGGCCGGATGAACGAAGACCGCCAACTATCGAAAGAAATCTCGGGCGTGCCGATCAGCGAGTTCGCTGACCGCGTCGAGAAAGTCAGGAGTCTGGCCGAAGAACGAGGCCTCGCCGGACTGATCGTCTTCGGAAGAGGTGGCGGGACCTACGAGCGCCACGCTGACCTGCTCTACCTCACCGGCCACTACACGACCTTCTCGGCCATCGCCGACAAGCCGCCCCACTGGAGGATGCGCGGCCATGCCGCCGCACTCATCACGCCTGAGAGCGTAGTCCTGATTTCAGATGACTACCCGTCCCTCGCCGAGGTCCACGCTGACCGGGTCATATCCACCGTGGACCTTCCCACGGACCTACTTGAAGCGATCAACGAGTCCGGGGTCCAAGGCAAGCTCGGAGTCATTGGCGCCGATGCGATCAGCGGAACCCAACTTCGTTACCTGGATGAGATCCTCCCGGCGTTCCAGGTTGCCGATGACTTGTTGGTCGACATCAGGAGCATCAAGAGCCCGGCCGAGCAGGAGCTCCTCAGAGAAGCTGGACGGATTGGATCCCAGGCGATCGAGGCCGCGATCGAGGCCGTCGAAATCGGGGCCTCAGTGATGGAGATTGCTGCCCGGGCGAGTCAGATCGTGATCTCGCAGGGAGCAGGAGTCGTGAACATTTTTGCCGAGGCGCTTGGACCCGATCGGCCCGCCCGCCAGCATCTCCACCCTGCCTTCGCTGACGACGTGCCACTTCGCGAAGGAGATGTATTCACCATCGACATGTCGGGGGCGCTGGGCGGCTATTTCTTCGACTTCAGCCGCTCGAGGGTCGCCGGTTCCGACCTTCACGAAGGTAGAGCTGCTTTCGAAACTGCATTCGAGGTGGTTAACGCCGTCACCGACGCGCTTGTCGCCGGCAATACCGTTGGCGATGTCGCGAAGATCGGTTTCGACTTGGAGGCCAGGTCAGGACTCGACCTCGGTCCCAGCGGCTTTGATGCGATGGGCCACGGCCTGGGCCTGGGTTTCGAAAACCCCTGGATGTCCACCGACAACGAAACGGTCCTGGCCCCGGGAATGTGCCTGGCGGTAGAGCGATTCGTGAACCTAGGCGAGGTCGGGGCGACCTTCGAGCACAACGCGATCGTCACGGAGGGAGCACCAGAGATTCTCGATTCCACACCAGCGAATTTCAGAGGATGACCAATGCCGCAGGGGAAGGTCAAATGCGCTCTGAGCAGTCCTTGACGAGTGCCTGTCGGCGATCGATATCCCGGAAACCGCGCGTGCTCCCGAAATGGACGGAGGAGCTACCCGGAAGTGTGTTGGCGGATCCGATCCGACATCTGCGGCCATTCAGCCATTAGCGGTTCCCGTTCAGCCAACTCGAGTCAAGTCGCATGAAGTGGTGTAACCTGCTCATCGGGTCTGCGCTTAGCTTTTGAGTTGACCCACCTCCTTCCGGGTCGCCCCGGCCTCCTCCTCGAGGAGGAGGCCAATCGACTCCGCCGAGAGGTATCCCCGGCCAAGCAGCCACTCGTCGTTTTGCTCGATCAGGAGTGCTCCGATCAGCCGGATGACCGACGGGTCGTTGGGAAAGATGCCAACCACGTCGCTTCTCCTGGCGATCTCCTTGTTGACCCGTTCGATGTTGTTGGTTGAGCGAAGCTTCCCAGTGAGCCTCGGGGAAGCGGTAAAAGGCCAAGAGATCCTCTTCAGCGGCCTGGAATAGCTCAGCCACCTTCGGTGCCGAGGGTGTGAGCCGCTCGATCACCGAAGCAGCCCGCTCCCGGGCGTCTTCAAGACCTTCGGCGTTGAAGACCTCCCTAAGCGCGGCGCCGACCATGTTCCTTTGGCCTTTTCGGCAGTGGGAGTGGGCATTGCGGATGAAGTGAACGGTGCATCTTTGCCAGGGGCAGCCGATCACCCTGGCGATCGCCGCCTTGAGGCCCAGGTGGTCATCAGAGACCGCGAGCTTCACCCCGTCGAGGCCCCTGGCCTTCAGGTCCCGGAGGAAGGCCGCCCAGCCGGCCTCGGTCTCAGATTCGGCTACCTCGATCCCGATCACCTCCCGCCGGCCGGAGTCGTGAACGCCGAAAGCGACCATGAGCGCCTTTGAGTAGACGTGGGCTCCGTCTCTTACCTTCAGATACTTGGCATCCAGCCAGAGGTAGGGGTAGCTGCCCTCCAGCGGCCGCTCCCGGAAGGCGGCCACCTGAACATCCAGGTCCTGGCAGATCCGTGAGACCTGGTCTTTTGTCATGTGGATGCCGAGCTCGGAAACCAGGCGGTCGACCTTCCTGGTCGAGACTCCGTTTATGTAGGCCTCCATGACCACTCCGAGCAGGGCTTTCTCGCTTCTCTTTCTCGGCTCGAGGAAACTCGGGAAATAGCTCTCACCGCTTCGCTTTCTCGGAACGGCCAGCTCGATCTCGCCGACCCTGGTGTTCCAGCCCCTTTGGCGGTAACCATTTCGGTGAGTTGATCTGTCATCGGAGATCTCTCCCTTGCCGGCCCCGATCTGGCTGGCTATTTCGGCTTCCATGACCTGCTGGGCGACCATCGCCGCGCTCTCTTTGAGGAAATCGGAATGCTCCTCGATCATGGCTTTCGCCACGATCTCGGCTGAACTTGTCATGCTCTTGTCTGCGGCCATTCGGGTGCTTCCTTTCATCAGTGGACTTGCTGGTCAACCGATGAGTTTGAGACCCCGGTGGTCGCCTTTCAAGTTCAGGCGGTCGTTGGGGCGGTTACACCACTTGTAGCTACTTGACCTGATCGTCTCCTACTGATCAGGAGAATGAAACCGATCGGGATGTCCCTCGACGACATGCGGCGATTGCTGGATGCCCGCGAGGCTCTCCTACTGGCGGAGCCAACTTAGCCAGAGCTTCATCGAACTCGCCCTTTGTTGGGATGGGGATCTCAACGGGCTTCCCCGATTTAGGCTGAGTTTTCTGTTTAGGGTCTTCACTCATGGTGATCCACGGGAACGCTTCCTCTGACGACGGTACCTGTTGAGTAAGGCAAAGAGAAGGCGTGAGAAAAAGTGGCGACGCTCGATGCTGCCATCTGATTCACCCAGCTTCCGGCTCAAGTTGAGACGGGCGGAGCAGCACCTGGAGGACATCGGCAAAGACATTGAACGGTGGCGTGATGACAGCCTGGAGACCGTCGTGGAGGAGCCGGACCCCGAGGAGTCGGGCTACTTCCTCGCTTGGGTCGCGCCCCCCGCCATGGACTTGTCCATGCTCTCGCTGCGAGTGGGGGATTGCCTCCAATGCCTCCGCTCGATGCTTGACCACCTCGCTTTCGAACTGGCATCGACGTTCACTACCCCGATGACCAATCAGATCGAGAAGGACTCGCAGTTCCCGATCCTGAGCGACATCGACAGGAACGGGAGCTTCGGGATCGGTCCTGACAAGTGGCGGAGCAGCCAGAAACACATCTGCGGAATGGACCCCGACGCCCAGACAGTCATTGAGGGGTTGCAGCCGTACAAACGAGGGCACACTTACGACACAGACCCCCTTTGGAGGCTCGGAGTACTCAACAACATCGACAAGCATCGAGCGCTGCATTTCACGACTCGCGTCATATCGGGGGCAACAATGCCCGTCGCCGGACCCAATCTGCCACGCAGCCAATGGCCTCGCAATGTCTCGATCGGTACATCCGACAATCGCTCCTTCGCGATTGAAATCAAAGGTGACATCGCGGCGGAAGGTCGCACACTTGTAGCGAGGTGGCCGATGTTCCCCATTGATCCAAGCAAGAAAATGCACATGGGCTTCCGCCCCATCCTGGATGTAGCTTTCGGGCCGGAGACGCCACTCGTTGGAGACGCCCCAGTCTTTAATGTCCTCGGGGACATACACAAGCACATCGTGAGCGATGTGCTCCCGCCTTTGGTTGACTTTCTCGTCGAGTAGCTGAGTCAATACGCGGCTCCGTCCGAGATGGTCCAGTCGCCTTATACAGCGATGGGATAAGTGTGATGTGGCTCACACTGGATCGCAGAACGGGCACATGTCTCCTTAGCCACGGAAGCTATCTCCGAAGCCCTTCCAGCCTCTTCGAATATTCGCGTACCGAGGCTATATCCGAGCGTCTCCCTTGAATCGAATACCCGACCCGCTCCGTTGCTCACGGGGACGCTCGGATCCTGGAGCAGATGGCGGCGTGATTCCAGGAACCCGACCCTGAAGATCGGGAGGAAGACAGGACTACTTCTTGACGGTGATCGTCTTCTTGACGGACTTCCCACCGGCGTTTTTCGATGTCACCTTGAAGGTGGCCTTGATCTTCCCTGGCTTCTTCGGCTTCAGCTTGACCTTGACGGTCCTGGACTTGCCGGCGGAGATCTTTCCGACCGAGGTGTTGAAGGCGACTCCCCTGCCACTCACCTTGAGCCTTACGCCGGTGGCGGTTGCGTTGCCGGAGTTGGTGATCTTGACGGAGTAGGTGGCCTTCTTGCCCTTCTTGACCTTGGCGGGGCCGCTTACGGTGACCTTGCTGATCTTCGCCTTGCCGCCAATTCCAGTAAGCGGAACGCTAAGGGGCGAGACATCGCCATTGTGGCTGACCTCCTGGGTGCGATTCGGGGAGGCGTTGGAGCTGATGAGACTCGGCATTCGGCTTTGCAGAGCGGAATCGGGCGGCTGGCCAGAGATGCACCACTTCGCCGATTACACCGGGGTTGCCGAGGATTACGTTTCGATTTGGGCGGCAGAGTGCGGTCGCTGCCCAATGAAGATCACCCACCGGCTCAGCCAGGTTCCAGGTTCCAAGTCCAGGTCTGAAAGGGGGTTCCGCCGCTTCCGCCGCTGGCTGATCCACTCAGCACTCCATCGGGTGGGACCGGGATCGGGTAGGCGCCGAGCGCAGGATCGGAGTGCGCCACCATCGTCCCGCCCATGTACATGTTCCAGTCGTCCCCGTTCTGGCTCGGGTCGGCGCAGTTCGATTTGGTCCCCGGTGCCTGCTCAAACATGGGCATGCCCACCGTGAGTTGGTAGGTGTTCGGATCTCCGGGGGAGATCGTCATCACGTTGATGGAATTCATGTCGATGGTCGGCAACACCACCGTCGTGCTCCCGGCGACGTCGCAATCGCCCACCTGGCCCGAGAACGAGTAGTTGAGGCTCCCGGAGATCACCTGGTAGTTGACGTTGGGCGGCGTCGGCGCGAAGGGTCGGAGGTCGAGGGCGCCGCTCCAGTTCGCGGTCAGGGTGTTACCGGCGCCGACCTGCGTCTCGTCGTAGACCGCCAATCCGGTGAAGGCGCCGACGTAGCGGGACGGGTCGCAACTCGGCTTGGCGGTGATCTTGTGCCCGGCCTCTCCGAGCGGCCCTCCTCTTGCGGAGGCGTTGGAGGTCGCGATGACCAGCTCGACGACGTTCTCGGCCGGCTTGTCGCGGCAGAACTTGACGGTGGAGCGGTTGGACCAGTCCTCGAGGCGCCACTTGCCGCTCGCCAGCTTGATCATCGCCTGGACGACGCTGCCTGGGCGGCCCAGGTCACCGTTGTGGAACTCGACCTGGCGGACCTTCTGATCAGTGATCTTGACCGGGTTGAACCAGGTCGAGAGGGGCGGGTTGGTCGAGGAGCTGAGGTCGAACGTCTTCTCGCCCGCATTGCCGATGGTCACATCGACCTGCGTCCCTTTGGCCGGCAGGACCTTGAACGAGTCCCAGCTGCGGTTGCGGAAGCTGGCCGCGACCGGGAAGCCCGAGGCGCCGACGGGCGCCTGGTTCCAGCGCTCGATGGCGAAGCGCTTCCAGGCCTCCCGCAGGCCGTCGGAGGGGCCGGCCTCGAGCGCGGTCGGGAAGTCGGTGCCGCCGGCGAGCGAGTTGAAGACTCGCTTCAGCCCCGCCAGCCTGTCCTTCTTGACCAGCGAGAACCAGAACGTCCAGGCCTGGTAGCCGTCGTATTCACCCTTCCCGAGCATCGAGATGAACGGAATCTGGAGGCCGTCCTTAAAGCCGTGCTCGTCCTGGTCGGAGTGGTAGACGTAGTCCATCGCCCAGGTGGCCGTGCCCTCGACCCATGCAGGAGCGCGATCGCAGACGGGATATGCCCACTGGATCACATGCATGAACTCGTGGGCGAGGGTAGAGCGGGTGGCGTTCTCCTGGATGATGATGAAGGACGTACGGGGCCCGCACCCCTCGCTCAAGAACAGTCCCGGAGTGACCCCAAGGTTCTTCCCCAGGACCGAGTTCCCCGGAGGGGCGAGGTAGATGTCGATGCGCGAGTCGCCGAGCGGATCGCACAGATCCGACTTGGAGTCCTCGACGGTCTTGAAGGCCTTGGTCAGCTTCGGCCAGATCTTCCTCTCGAACTCGGTGGCGAGGGTCCGGGCGCGGGCGCGGGCGGCGGGCCGGTCCGGCCGGGCCCAGAACCAGGCGTGGGTCGTCTTTACGCCCACCCAGGCACCACTGACCGAATCGAGGTCGTCACAGACAGGGTCGGCGCTCGCCGTGGCACGCGGCGCAAGGCGCGGGTGCTTCGACGGCGCCCAGGCGCTCTGGCGGTAGCGCGGCTGGATCATGTAGGGCGCCAGCTTTGCCTGATCGGCGGCCGAGAGCGACGGGTAGGTGGCGGCGAGGTTCGCGAAGACGGTGCCGCTGGGGATATCGCCGGGGCCCCGGTAGGCCTTCGGCAGGCGCTTGTCCCCTCGCAGCGCGTAGAGCTCATAGAGGAGCGCCTTCGCCGCGCTCAGCTTGCCCGAGGCCCTCGCCGCCTCGATCCGCCCCCAGCTCGACCCGTCGCGCACTTCAAAGGCCTTGCCGGTCAGGCAATCGTTGGAGCCCTTGCCGGAGCCGACGCAGACCACCAGCCGCCAGCGCCCGGCCGGGGTGTCGAGCGGAATCCGGACCTTGATCCGGGCCTTTGCCGTGCGCCGCGCGGCGATCCGCCCGACCTTCGCCCGCCCCACGGAGTCGGCGAGCGCCGTCGCACCCTCAGGGGCGAGGTGGGTGACGAGCTTCGAGGCGCCGGCCCTCGCCCCGCCGCCGTTCTTCACCTTGACCCGGAGGTTGATCCTCCCACCGGTCAGGGTCTTGCCGGGAGCACCGCTCACCTTGGCGACGGAGAGATCGGCGCGACCGCGTGCACCGGCGACACTCGAAAGGATGACAAAGCTCAAAACTGCGGCCAGTAGGCCGAGCGACTTGATCGAACGATGAAACGTTGTCATAGGCCTCCCCTCCGCTCGGCTCTTGAGACCTCTGCTTCGCTGGGGCTCCGAACCAACGCACTCAGCACACCGCCCCTCCTCGCTGAGTCAGACGACACTGTAGCAAGGAGGGCCGAGAGCCTGGCCGGCGAACTCCCGGCGCCACGGTAGCCGGGGCCGATTGGGATGCGGCGTCATCGGTCCCGGCCGGTGATCTTCGGATAGATCCTGCCGGGACTGTCGAGCAGGCTGACGTGGCGGAGTGCCCGACCGAGAAGACCAAGATCGAGGAGGATCGCCTCGAAGGCCGGGACGCGCTTATTCATCGGAAGGGGTTCGACCTTCTTGCACCCCCTGACGATCAGTTCGCGAGTAACCAGGGCCGGCCACAACCCTGCGGCCGGTCCAGTCGCTAGGTCAGCAAACGGCTGAACCTTCGAGCCAGGTTGCTCAGCAGGTTCCACCGCCGGAGAGAATGAAGGACTTATCAGCCTTCACGAAGCGAGCTTTGATTCCTTTGCGAGACCCGGGCTTCGGAAGCCCACGGGCTACCCAGCCCCGGGCTCGAGCAACCTCACCACGGCACTCCGGATACACACCGGACGCCCGAATGACGATCCTTACAACACGCTTTGCCTGCTTGCAAGAGATGTTCTCACGCTTACTGATGGTCGACGTTGCCGTGCGACAGGCTGCGGCATCAGCCGGTGCCGGTCCAGCCAAAGCACTTAGTACGAGTGCACCAGCAACCAAGGCAACGGTCGCCAAGATTCTCACTCTGACGCTGTCAACGAGTGAATCCATGTTCGTACTCTCCTCTAGTCAAATGTGAATGTGCGCAACGCCTCGAAGTTAACACGTTCGTGGTACCGAAAAATGAATCTACTCTGAGCCCCCCGGAATTCCAGCCTGGGACGCGTCCCCGGTGCGTCCCTGGGACGAAGGGACGAATAGGGACGGCGGCTTGAGGGTTCCGCACTGTGAGCCGGTCACCCTGAGATCGAATACCCGGCCCGATTCGTCTCTCGCTACCACCCGCGAATCGTCGAGCGCATCAGGGCATGACCCTCCGTAGCTGAGTAGCTGAGGGGGAGCCAAGAAAGAGCCCGGGTGTACGGCCCGGGCTCCTCTTCGTCGACTCGACCCTGCTGGCTGGATGCCAGCTGAGGTTCATTTCCGGTCGGCCGTGTCCTTCAGGTCCTCAACCACGTCCTGCGCCTTGTCGACGGCTGAGTCGAGCTTGCCCTTGAGCTTGCCCTTGTCCTCTTGGCGCTCCCCTTCGCGCTTGGTCTCCTCGTCGCCGGTGACGGCGCCGACGGCCTGCTTCGTGCGGCCGCTGATCTTGTCGGTCTTCTCGCCCATGGTGGGGCCTCCTTAGGTTGTAGTGGATTGTGGCCGAGACCCGTCGGCCTAGCGACGAGGTACCAAGCCAAAGATGCAGAAAGTCAAACCGAATCCCTGTGGACGTTGCGGAGACCTTCGCCGCGATCCACAGTTGTGGCTCTATGACGAACCATCACCCTCGCCGTCCGTAGTAGCGGCCTCGTCCCATAACCGCGAAGAGTACGAGGATGATGACGAGCACCCACAACAGCGGACTCACGGCGACGCTTCCCACCAACGCCAAGACGATGAGAATGACAAGCAGAATGACGATCAGATCCATGCTTACGAACCTATATCCGAATCGGCGGCCAGTCAAGTAGGCGGTAGTGGTGTAACTCCTCGTCGGCGTCTTCACGCGGCTTGGTGGTAGGCACGGGGTACTTCGCCGTTTGGGTGGCGGATCAAGTGAAGGGGCTTGGACCCGCCTTCAGGAGCGACTGACGGGTCGGGTAGGCCGGCCCGAGTAGCGAGCGCCCGGCCCGACGATCTTGGCCCGCGAGCGGACGTTGCCGAGCAGCTGGTACGCCGGCGTGTGATGAGGGGAACTTTCGTGCTTATCGTCGTGGTGGTGCTCGGCGTTGCCGGGTGTGGCTCTGACGGTGGCGGTGAATCGGAGTCCACGCAACCGAGTGAATCCGCAACGGAGTCGCCCGCCACCTTCAGCGCCGACGGCGTCGAGTTCACCTTCTCGATCGCCGAAGGCGGGACGCAGGTTGGTGCCAGCGACGAAATCCTGGCGTCGGTTCTGCTCGATCCGGCCGACATCGACAACGGGCTCAAGATCCGCCAAGCCGCAATGCAGCCGCTACCCTCCGAGTCTTACATCGACACGATCCGGCAGCAATTCGAGGCCGACCTCGGCGTCGAGGTCGAGTTCACCACCGAGACCCACGCCGGCACCGTGATGGCTGTTCTCAGCTACGAGTCGAAACAGGGGTCGCTCGACCAGTCGGTGCGCAACTACTTCTTCGAGGGCAACACCGCCACGTGGCATATCGAGTGCATCTCCACGGAGCAGGCGACACGCGCTGCGGTCGAGGGGCTCTGCGACGAGGCGCTCGATACGCTCGTACTCGAGTGAGCTGAGTCCTGGCTGAGACAACGGCGCAATCGGCCTTATCTTGATTGTGGTGTCGGGCGGGGTTGTGCCGACCGTGAAGGTCCTCGAGGCGTTCGATCCGGCTTCCAGCTAACTGGAGCACCTGACGGTGCACCCCCAAAGTGATCGCCGCTTCTGCCCTGACCGTCAGATCGAACCGGTCCCTGATCCGTGGATGACATCCACGCTGGGCGTTGATCGTCATCTTGCGATCGACCTGATGGCTCGGAAAGGTGATGCGGATAGGAAGCCGACAATGATCAGCGCGTCGAGCAGGCCTTCGCCGCGGTCGGAATGCTGGGTGGCCGCGCGCGCCCGAACTCGCAGGCCGGCGAACCACAACGGCAGCGCGCCGAGCCAGAACACGTCGGCGACCGAGGTGCCCGGGGGCTCCCCGCCGGCCGCGGACTGCAGCGCAAAGATCAGCTCGCCGAGCAGGTAGACGACGGCGCCCGCCGCAAACCACGACCAGAAACGCCGCGCGTCGCCGGATGTCTGCCTCGCGGCGCTGATGAAGCCGGCGGACGCGAAGACCATCGCAGAGACCGACAGGAGGTTGCCAAGCGAGTCCCCTCGCCCCACGTTCCCCAGACGGTAGGCGGTCAACGCAACCGTGGCCAGGCCCAGGAGCAAAGTTGCGGTGACGACAGGTGGGGGGCGAGCATCGACACCCGCCTGGTCACCGGCTTCATGACCGTGACTGTCATTGATGTCCTTGAACCGGTCGATGTCCAGCATCAGCACTGCGCCATTCGGAGTGCCCCCCTCGGTCAGCTCCTGCAGCCGGTCGTCATAGGCGCGGCGGTTCCAGAGTCCGGTCAGCCCGTCACGGTAGGCAAGTTCTTTTCAACCTGAACGCGTCCCGGGCCGCTCCCCTCGCACTTTCGGCAGCGACCAAGGCACTATTCGAGAAGGCGCTTGCCATGCCCAGCTCACCGCTTTCGGGATCAGGATCGGCTCCATGCTCCGCGAGTCCGGAAGACTTTTCCTGCCACTCGGCATAAATGGCTTCGAGCAATCGTCCGAATTTTTCCCGAAGGACAGGTTTGTCGACCAGGTTCGCGACGAACTCAACCACTTCTTCGCAAGTATTCGCCGCCGGAACATCCACTCCCAGCGTCCTGGCCTGTTCCACCGTCCGGCCTCCCACGAAGACTGCCGGCGACTCCTCCAACTCAAGGACGGCCTCGATGGCTTCGACCAGCGCAGGTACGGTTGAGGGCATCGCGGCAGTCAGGCCGAGTGCCCTCGGCTTGTGTTTGCGGCACGCGTCCAGGAGAGCATCTGTCGGCACGTTCGGGCCGAGATAGATCACGTCATATCCGGCACCTTCCAGCGTGTCAGCGATCATTCGAAGACCCAGTACGTGGTCCTCGCCAGCGGGCCCGGCAAGCATGATCCGCTGGTGGTCTTGATTCGTCTTGAGCAGCATCTTGGGGAAAAGGCTGGCCATGACCTGCTGGCTTATCGCCGTCGCCAGGTGTTCATCGGCGACCGAAGCCTCTCCCGACTGCCAGAGATGCCCGATTCGGATCAACCCCGGGGCGATCACGTGGTCATAGATCCTTTCGACTTCGAGGTTCGCCGCAAGTGCCTCCAGTGCGATCGACTCTGCTGACAGGGCATCGCCCTGCTCAAGCGCATCTTCGAAACCCGCCGCGAATCCCTCCGCGAGTTCATCGCCGTGCCGGTGCTCCGTTTCGTCCTCTGGTCGTTGTTCTCTCACATTCTCATCCTCATACATATTCCTTTGGATTGCCGGAAATCTTGCTGCCATCAGCCTCAAGTTCGACGGGTTCCACCCCGCCCGGCTGCGTTGCGGGAATCTCCACGTTGCCGAAACCCGCACGGTCCATATCTCCCCACGTGTGTTTGCCCCGTACCCGCCACATCGTCCAGATCGCCCGCGATCTGGCGACTGCCAGAATCTGCCGGTATCCGAAGTTCTCGATGATGGCGACCAGAACGAGTTTCCCGAGGTCGCCCCATGACGGGTAGCGCCGGAAAGCCCTCTCTTCCATCAGTAGCGTGGTGAACGAAATCACGAGCCCGAAGCTCACACTGAGTCCGAGGAAGGCGAGAGCCAGCGGCCAGCTGACGAGGCCGAGTGCGAGAGCAAGCAGGAAGATCAGGTAGCCCGTCACCTCGATGAAGGGTCCGAAGGCTTCGAACACTGCAAAGTAGGGAATGGCGAAAGTGCCTACCCGGCCGTATTTTCGCCGGCCAAGCATCGACCGGTGTCGGACCAGCATTTCAATGAGCCCCCGTTGCCACCGGTCCCGCTGCCTGATCAGGATCTTCAGGGACTGCGGTGCTTCGGTCCAGCAGATCGGGTCAGGGAAGAAAACAATCCGGCACGTCTGCCCACTGTCACGCCTCACCCGGTGAAGCCGTAGTACCAGTTCTGCGTCTTCGCCGACCGTGGTCGGGTCCCATCCACCCGCTTCGACCAGAGCGTCCCGGCGAAATATCCCGAAAGCCCCAGAGATTATGAGCAGCATGCCGAGGCGGGACCATGCGATACGCCCGCTCAGGAACGCTCTCAGGTACTCCATGATCTGGAGGTTCGCCAGCAGGCTTTTCGGTGTCGCGACCGATACCAGCTTGCCGTTTTCCACCTTCGACCCGTTGATGATCCTGACTATCCCTCCGGCAGCGACCGTCTCCGGTTCAGCCTGGAACTCCCACACGATGCGGGACAGGGCCGCCGGGTCCAGCATCGTGTCCGCATCGATCGCGCAGACCAGAGGGAATGCGGCAAAACGCAGTCCCACATTCAGGGCGTCGGCTTTGCCTCCATTGACTTTGTCGACCACGACCAGTCCGGGATCGGTACCACTCACGTAGCAGCCGATTTCGGGCTGGGTCTCGATCGAGGCCCGCGGGATTCGCTCCACCCGGGTCAGGGCGAACTCCCTGCGCAACTCGTCCATGGTCCCGTCGGTCGAGCCGTCATTGATGACCATCACTTCGAACTGCGCGTAACGCGAGCGCAAGAGAGAACGCACCGAGTCAGCGATGACCAGCGCCTCGTTGTAGCTCGGGACGAGGATCGTGACGGGCATGCTGAGGGGGGAGCGTGAAACCTGCTTGTAGTCGCGGAGCGGGCGGCGCTTGACGTACTTCTTGACGTCACGCCATCCGATGGTGACCAAGCCGGCGTTCAGGACATTGAGCGCCAGGAAGTACCCGACCATCATCCAGTTGTACGAGACGATCAGGTCTCCAGCGTCCGGGATCATCCGGCAGCCCTCTTCGACTCGAGTAACGCGAGGCTTTCCCGCGCACGGGCTCGGCTGAACTCGTCCGGATCGTCAAGTGCATCCCGGAGTTGAAGTTCCCCGGCCGAACCGAGGGAACGGAGTGAGGTGGCCGCGTTCGCCCGTACCCACCAGTCCTGATCGCCGAGGCAGCGTCGAAGCTGTTTGGCAGTCACGTTCGATTCGTCTGGCGCGTCCGGAGGCCTCGAGTCGTAGATCGCACCGATCGCCCGGGCGGCCTGAGCCCGAACGGCCGGACTTTCATCATCGAGCGCCGGACACAGAACGGGGAGCACCGTTTCGCCGAGGCCGGTCGAGCCAAGGGTACGGATCGCACTGATCCGCTCTTCTATTTCTTCGCTGTGCCTACTGAAGTGAATGAGGAGTTCGAGAGCGCGGGGATCCGGCGAAAGCCCCAGTACCCTGATCAAGGCGACGCGCAGGTGCGGATCGTCTGAATCATTCAGGGCCAGCAGGACTTCTTCGTTTGCCCACGGGGCACCGAGCCTTTCGATCAGCCGTTCCGCCGGCATGAGACTCTCCCTCAGGGCCTGGATCAGGGACCTGGCGGCAGCGTTCGTGCCAATCTCAGCCAGCGCGGAACAGGCTGCGAGGCGAACGTCGGCATCTTCGTCCTGCAGCAAACCAGCAGCGACCGTTGTACGACGATCGAGTCCCATACGGGCCAGGAGGAGCGTCGAGATCCCGCGGGCGACGGGCGCCTCCCCGCAGGATTGGAATTCGAGAGACTCGGAGAGTTGATGCCTTCGATCGGCGTCGCGGAAGGAGTCAATCGCCCTCGGACCGGCCGCGACAACCTCAAGGGCCGCCAGCATGTCCACCTGGGCCGCTTCGTTGCCAGCCAGCTCCCGGCAAGCTGCCTCGAGCTGATCTGTATCGGCGACCCCCAGGGCGTCGCGATACCGCCCGCGCCGGTCCTTCGACACGATCTCGCGGCGGTCTCGCCCAACCTTGCTGATCACGACCAGGAAGGTCATGAACAACCAGACGACAATGGTTCCTCCTACGAACGTCAGGAGGACTTCGGCCAGGCTCATTTATTGAATTCCGATGACGAATTGAATTCCGATGACGAAGCCGAAGAATTCAGTCCTTCGGCATCTCTCGGCCCTGTAACTGACAGTACATCAATAAGGTCGCCAGCCTCCCCCTAAAACACAAAGACCCCCTGGCGAGAGGAGGTCTGAGTTGTCGTCCCGAGGGACATAGCGGGGACCCGCTTCGCCTCTCGGGGGGACGCCCGGATAGTTGAGCAAATAGCTGCCTGAGCCAGATGGGCGCCCGCTGACCGAATTTGGACCGAGATCTACTTCCGTCTGATCGCGATGGTCACATTGACATACATGCGAACTCCAAACTATTCCAAGTTCATCCAATCATTTGGTTTATAGCGACCTCCAAATTTTGGGATCAATTTGGACTAATTTGGCCTCGGAGAAAGCTCTGCTTGGCGACACATTTTGGTCAGGAGTCGGTGGGATCCCAGGATCATTGGGCGAATCGGCTACTGCCCGGCTGACGCGACCTGACCGACGGTGATCGGGCGGCCGTTGACCGGCTGATTCGGACGAATGTTGTCGCTGTACGCCGCGCGCAGGGCATCCAGCTGATCGGCCGACATGGTGATCGGCTGCTTGTAGACGATCCATTCGAGTCCCTGGGTGCAGGGCGGCGTTGTCAGCGACCCCTTGAACTCAAAAGCCCTGTTGCTGGCGGGCAACAGATCTTCCGGGTTGATCTGCCCCGGAGCCTCGTTTTCGTCGCCCTCGGTATCGCCGATCAGCGGCACGATCTTGTCCATGACCGGATTCGAAGGACCTTCCTTGATCAGCAGCCCGATCACCGCGGTTTTTCCGTCGGGCCTCGTGTTGACGATATGTACGCTCCCGTCGAAGCGCTTGCCGTTGATCTTCTCTTCCGAGGGCGTGTGGAAATGAAATCTCTCGATCTCGTACTTGGTGCCCTTCACGGTGACCGATCCATTCGGGTCTTGAATCTGTGCCTCGATCGCGTGGCCGTTATTTTCGACGTAAAGGTCTTCAGGCTTGTAGTCGACCTCAGTCGCCAGGTCGCCGGACGACGCGCGGGAACTGGGGATGTTCATCGGTGACTGACGCTTTCCGTCGCCGCAGACTGCGTAGTCGGAATCGAGCGATGCCCAGTGCGACGGCCCGTCCTCCGCCCCATAGCCCCAATGGGCATGTGCGGCATCGGCAGAATGGGTCTCCTCACCGGAATCACCACCACAGCCGGCGGCGGCGAAAGCGAGAGGCAACACGATCAGGGCCAGGAGACCTCTGCGGCGGACGAAGCACAGGCGATGTGGGATAGGCCCTTTCTGAAACCTTGATTCTCGGACGGAAACCTCGCCGAGCGTTGTTACACCAAAGAACATAACAACAGTCACGAGGACTCAGAGCAGTTCGGAGATCTCGGCAACCGTCCGGAACCCTCGCTGAGCCACTTAAACACAAAACCCCCTGGCGAGAGGAGGCGGTGTACCGGTCACCCTTAGCCGGGAGTGGTCCTGCCGAGCGGGTGGTGACAAGCAGCAAGATGTCCGTTTCCGTAATCCACCAGGGGTGGCTCTTCCTGCTCACAAATCCCATCGGCGTAGGGGCAGCGAGTGTGAAAACTACAACCTGAAGGCGGATTCGAAGGACTGGGCACATCGCCCTGGAGCGGCTTTTTCTCGCGCTTGGCGTTGGTCCGCGGGTCCGGGATCGGGACCGCCGCCAGCAGCGAGGCCGTATAAGGGTGGATCGGGCTGGTGTAGACCGATTCGGCCGGTCCGATCTCGACGATCTTGCCCAGGTACATCACGGCGATGCGATCGGAAACCTGCCTGACCACGCCCAGGTCATGGGCCACGAACAGGTAGGTCAGATCCAGGTCTCGCTGGAGATCGGCCATCAGGTTCACGATCTGGCCCTGGATCGACACATCGAGGGCCGAGACCGGCTCGTCGGCGACGATCAGGCTTGGTTCGGGCGCCAAGGCCCTGGCGATGCCGATGCGCTGCCGCTGGCCCCCGGAAAATTCGTGCGGATACCGGCCGTAGCAGTCGCTCGAAAGGCCGACTTGATCGAGCTTCTCGCATACCCGGCGCTCGAGGTCGGCGCCTTCGGCCAGACCGTGGATGCGCAAGGGCTCGCCGATGATATGCCCGATCCGTTTGCGGGGATTCAGCGAGGTATAGGGATCCTGGAAGATCATCTGCATGTCGCGGCGCAGTGGCCTGAGCTTCCTGGCACTGAGCCCGGTGAGCTCGACCCCGCGAAATTTGACCGAACCCGCGCTCGGCCGGACCAGCTGAAGTAGCGACCTCGCCAGGGTCGACTTGCCACATCCTGATTCCCCGACCAGGCCGAGAGTCTCACCCTTTCGTAGCTCGAAGGTGACTCCATCCACCGCCCTGACGGCACCTTTGCCGCTGCCGAAGAGCGACCCTCCTGGCAGGGGAAAGTGCTTGTTCAGCGCCTCGACTTCCATCAGTGGCTCGCCCGAAGAAGGTGAATCCATCCGGGCCACGGCGTCCTTCATGAGGGCTTGCCCAGCCCGATCAGGCCCGAAGGCAGCTGCCGGAGGGCAGGACGTCCGGAAATTTCGAGCCAGCAACGATCCAGGTGGCCCGGGGTCTCGCCCCGGCTGAGCAGTTCCGGTTCCTTGCCGCACTTGCCGAAGGCATGAGGGCAGCGTTCCCGAAAGCGGCAGCCTTCGGGCGGGTCGATCAACGACGGTGGCTGGCCATCTATCTGGGCCAGTCTTTCGAGGCGCTCACCCTCGATGCGTGGAACCGAGCCGAGTAGTCCCCAGGTGTAAGGATGTTGCGGGTCATAGAAGATCTCGGTAAGCGTGCCGGTCTCGACCAGGCGGCCGGCGTACATCACGGCCACCCTGTCGGCGATATCGGCGACGACTCCGAGGTCGTGAGTGATCAGGACCACGGTCAGGCCGAAGTCCCTGTTGAGCTGCTTCAACAGTTCGATGATCTGGGCCTGGATCGTGACGTCGAGCGCCGTTGTCGGCTCGTCGGCAATCAGGATCTCAGGCTCCAGCGAGAGTGCCATGGCGATCATCGCCCGTTGCCGCATGCCGCCCGAGAATTCATGGGGGTACGAGCGAGCACGCTCGGCAGCGTCCGGAACGCCGACCGCTTCGAGCAATTCCACCGCCCGGACCATCGCCTCCTTCTTGCTGACGTCGCGATGAGCCCGGATCTGCTCGACGATCTGATTGCCGATCCGGTGAACCGGATTCAGCGAGGTCATCGGGTTCTGGAAAACCATCGACATGCGATCGCCCCGTACCGATCGCATCACCTTGTCATCCGCACCGAGCAGCTCCTGCCCGTCGAGCTTGACCGAACCGCTGAACTGGGCATTGGGCCCGCCCGTCAGGCCCATCAGGGTCATCGCGGTGACCGACTTGCCGCAACCGGACTCGCCGACTATCGAAAGGGTTTCGCCTCGTTCCAAGTCAAAGGAAACCCCGTCCACCGCCCGCAGCAACCCGCCTTCGGTGCGAAAACTGACCTCAAGGTCCCGGACACTCAGCAGCGGTTCGCTCATATTGCGGTGTCCCCGTCCTGGAGGCGAATCCGCGGGTCCAGCGCCGCGTAGACGATGTCGATCAAAGCGTTGAAAAAGACGACGAAGAATGCACCGAACATGGTCACCGCCATGATCGGCGGCTGGTCGAGCTGACCGATCGCGTCGGCTGCGTACTGTCCGACCCCCTGGAGGTTGAAGACGGTTTCGGTGAGGATCGCACCGCCGCCGACCACCACCGCGAAATCCAGGCCCCAGAGTGTGATCACCGAGATCATCGAGTTGCGGAGAACGTGGCTCAGCATCACCCGCCGTTCGGAAAGGCCTTTGGCTCGGGCCGTTCGCACGTAGTCCTCTTCCATCGTCTCGAGGATGTTTGCCCGTAAGACCCGCGAGTAGAAGCCGATGAAGAGAACCGAGAGGGCGATCCATGGCAGCAACAGGTGGTGGAACCACTCGAAAGGACTCACCGAGAACTCCACATACCCGCCATTCGGGAAAAGCTCGAAGCCAAGTATTTTGGTCAGCTCGAATCCCAGGTACTGATTCATCAGTGCACCCAGCCAGAAAACCGGCATTGAGATCCCGACCAGGGCGAGTACGTTGAGCAGGCCGTCAGAGACACCTCCTGCACGCATTGCACTCCACACTCCGAGGGCTACGGCAAAGGTCATCCAGATGATCGCCGCGCCGATCGCCAGGGCGAAGGTTCTCGGAACCCCCTTCCAGATCTCTTCGACTACGTTCAGCTGATTGAAGTAGCTGATCATGTTGCCGCTGAACAGGTTCTCCATGGTCTTCACGTACTGGACGTAGACCGGTTCGTTGAAGCCCCATTCCACGCGGATCGCCTCGATCTGGGTTTCGGTCGGCTGCTTGCCGGCCATGCGGACCGCGGGATCACCACTCGGCAGCACGTTGAAGATCAGGAAGGTCAGGACCGAGACCGCGAACAGCACCAGGATCATCGACCCGAGCCGTCTGAGTGCGAACAGTGCCATGGCCTCAGTGCTCGATCCGGACTTTGGCGCGGGGGTCGAGCGCGTCGCGGACGGCTTCGCCGAATACATTCAGCGAAAGCACGGTGGCCACGATCATCAGGCCCGGCACGATCGCCAGAGCCGGCGCCGTGACTATCCGGGCCACCCCCTCGTCGATCATCGTGCCCCAGGACGGTTCGGGCGGCTGGACCCCGGCCCCGAGGAACGACAGCGCCGCCTCAAGCAGGATCGCGTTGGCGACCAGCAGCGGGAAGAACACAAGTCCCGTCGAGATGACGTTGGGCAGGATCTCCGAACTGATCAGCCTGAATGACCCCATGCCCTGGGCGCGCGCCGCTTCGACGAATTCTTTTTCCCGCAGACTGAGCACTTCACCGCGGATCGGCCGCGCCAGGTAGGGGATATAGACGATGGAGATCACGAAAATCGGGATCGCGAGACTGCCGCCGGAGATCGAAACCGGACCCAGTTTGAGCCCGCCGAGGGCCAGCGACGTACCCAGCGCGATGCCGAGGAGGATCACCGGGAAGGCCCAGAGAATATCCATGATCCGTGAAAGGAACGAATCGGTCCAGCCTCGGAAATAGCCGGCCAACAGGCCGGTGACCAGGCCCAGGATCATGGTGATGAGCGCCGCGGTGAGTCCGATGAGCAGGGAGTTCCTGCCGCCATAGAGCAGGCGCACCGCCACGTCCCTGCCGTTGCCGTCCGCACCGAGAAGAAATTCACCCCGCCAGGTCGGCCCGATCGGCACGCCATCGAGGCCAACCACGTTGACTTTCTCGCCGCCGACGTTGATCTGGTCGGAAAGGTGGTTCTCGAAAGGCGAGGTGTGGGCCACGTGTTCGGCATATAGCGGAGCGGCCGCCATCACCAGGACCAGTAGGACGAATACGGCTCCCATGAAGAGCGCGAACCGGCGCTTTCGCAGGCGTCTGGCGGCCAGTCGCCAGGGACTCTGTCCACCGACCCCCTCGACCGTGACCGCAGGCGGCTCCGCGAAGGCTTCGAGATCGCTGACCGGCTTGTCGGCGGTCTCACTCAATCGGCGGGGTCATTTCCAAACGGCAATCGGGAGGCGCGCCGGCTGGCGCGCCTCTTCCCGGATCAGCAATTTTCCGGTTCTCCGACTCGCCTTGCCTACTTCAGCTCGAAGCTCGAGTAGTCGTTCAGGTAGTTCGAGTGGAAGATTATCTTGTCGAAATCGATCCGATCGGATACGAACGTCGCAATCTTGCGATGGCCGTACGGAGCGATGTAGCTGTTCGGAGGCGAGACCAATGTCTCGTCCCAGGCTGCCCACCGGTCAGCCACAGCGGCCAGGCCCGGCTCGAGGGTCAGCTCGTTGATCTCGGTATTGAGCTTTTTGTCGTCTACGTTGCCGTAGTTCTGGTTGTTGGTGTCCTGGATCGAATCTCCATCCACCAGGAACGAGAAGTTGAGCGGGTGGGGGAAATCCTGGAACCAGTTGGCGAAGCCGGTCTGGGCCTTGGTCGACTGGTTGCCGATCGTCTGGAAATAGACGCCGCCATCAACGATCTTCGGGGTCGCGTCGAAGCCCATCTGGTTGAGCATGTCGGCGTAGGCCTCGGTCACCTTGTCGGTCGGGTCATCGTTATTGCCCCAGACCGTCAACTTGGTGCCGTCTGCACCTGCCTCCTTGATCAACTGCTTGGCCTTGTCCAGATCCGGCGGCTGGGTCGGATCGCCATAGGGGCAGTCGGTGGTATCGAATGCCTCGTTATAACCCGGCATTCCCGGAGGCAGGAAGCTGCAGCCCGGAGCCAGTTCACCGGCGAATATCCGCGCCAGACCCGGCTTGTCGATGCCGTAGTTCACCGCTTCGCGGACCTTCGGATCGTCAAATGGCGCGACCCGGGTATTCATGAAGAAGTAATAGGTCGAACCCGTGGTCGTCTCTTTGTAGCGATCGCCGGCCTGCTCGATGACGGTCGGCTTGAGGTCGGCCGGCGGCGGATCCTGCATGTAGTCGAGTTTGTTCGACAGGACATCCTGGGCCTGCTGATTGGCGTTCTTGATGATCTTGGTGGTGATCGTTTCGACGTGCCCGGTCGGAATGTCGGGGATCTTGAAGCTGGCGAAGTTCGGGCTCTTCTCCATTACGAACTCGCGGTTGGGGACCGAGTCGGTGATCATGTAAGAGCCGACCCCGGGCGGAGGATCTTCGGTCATGTTCTTGAAGGGCGTGTTGCCCGGTACCAGGCCGGCGAAGTTCATCGCCAGGATGTTTGAGAACGAAGCATCCGCACTGACCAGATCGACCGTGATCTCGCCGGTCTTGTCATTGGTCTTGATGCCCTTGATCTCACCGTTCGGATCGCCGACTTTCAGATACTCATCGGCACCGACGATGTTCTCGTAGAAGAACGAGCCACCTGATTCGAGGTTCAGGACCCGCTTGATGGTGTGGTCAAAGTCGCTGGCGACCACCGGCTGGCCGTCCGAGTACTTAAGACCATGCCTCAGCTTCAGCTTGTAAGTCTTGCCTGCGTTGCTTACTTCAGGCAGATCCTCTGCAAGTCCCGGAATCAGTTCGCCACCAGCCGTGCCCTCGACGTGCGGGTAGGTCAGCAACGGCGTATAGACGAGCCACATCGGCTCCCAGCCGTTGACCGTGTAGGAGAGGGCCGGGTCGAGGAAGTCGGGCTGTGAGGTCTGGGAGATCGTGATCGACCCTCCATCCTTGCCACTGCTGCTACTGCTGCTGGAACCGGAGCCACAGGCGGCGACAGCAGTGCCGAGTCCCAGGCTGATCAGAACGACGGCCAGCAACTTCGCAATCGTTGATTTCTGCAATACACGATTCGGGATCATGGTGGACAGCCTCTCCTCGTTGGACGGACGACGGTGCTTGACGCAAAACCTACCCGCCAGCCTATCGCCGCAATCAGCCAGCCGCCATGGATTCGAACCTGTGACCTTCGGTTTCGTAAACCGGACGCGTCCCCGTTGCGCATACCCCGCCTCCCGGCATAGGATCGAACGACTGACCAGCTCCAGAAAGGGACACATGGATACCTACGTGATATTGCGCCGAAGCGGTTGGCGGTCCCCGGAGGACCTCGCTGCCGCCGCCGAACGTTCGAGACAGGTGGGCGACGAGGAGATGGCGGATGACATTCGCTGGATTCGCAGCTATGTCCTCGAAGAAGATGACAGCGCCGTCGGGACTGTCTGCATCTACCAGGCGAGCAGCCCCGAGGCAATCCGCGAGCATGCCTCCAGGGCCGATCTCCCGGTCGACGAGATAATCGCCGTCGCAGACACTGTCATCGTTCGCCCCGACCCCGAGGCGGCCCCCGCCTAGGTGTAATTCCTAAGCACGTTGTTCCTTAAATCCGGGTGGCCCTGCATGCTGGAGGTATCTGACAACCAGCAGCAAGGAGACACCCGGATGGAAGTGCACGCTAATGCTTCAATGACGCCCAGGGGCCGCCTGACCATGGTCAGGCGGCTGGAAGCCGAAAAGTGGACCCTCGCCCAGGCGGCCGAGACCTTCGGGGTCTCGACCAGGACCGCAGCAAAGTGGAGAGCCAGGTACCGCGCCGAAGGCGAAGCCGGCCTCACCGATCGAAGCTCACAGCCGAAGAGAGTCCCTCACCAGACTCCCGAAGACACAGTCGAGGCGATTGCCGCCCTTCGCAGGATCAGATCAACAGGAGCCGAGATCGCCGAAATGCTTGACATGCCGCCCTCAACAGTTTCACTGGTGCTGCGAAGGATCGGCCTCGGCAAACTCAGCCGGCTGGAGCCGCCCGAGCCACCCAACCGCTACGAGAAGCAAAGACCGGGCGAGCTGATCCACATCGACGTCAAGAAGCTAGCCGGATCGGCCGAAACGGCCCGGGTCACCGGATCACCGGCAGCCGCAAAGGCCGGCGCTCTCGCGGCGCCGGCTTCGAATACGTCCACGTCTGCGTCGACGACGCCACCCGCCTGGCCTACGTTGAGGTCCTGCCCGATGAGAAGGCGATAAGCGCGATCGGCTTCCTGAGAAGGGCGATTCACCACTACGCCGGCTTCGGAGTCAAAGTCGAGCGCCTGATGACCGACAACGGTCCTGCCTACAAGTCCTTCGCCCACGCGGCTGCTTGCCGGGCACTCGGGATCAGACACATCCGCACCCGGCCCTACCGGCCCAGGACCAACGGCAAGGCCGAGCGTTTCATTCGCACCATGCTCGGTGGCTGGGCCTACGGAGCGATCTATGGCTCATCAGCTGAGCGGACTGCCGCCCTTTCGGGCTGGCTCGATTTCTATAATTGGAAACGGCCCCATGGCTCTCTGGCGAAGAGGCCACCCGGAACTCGATTAGCCGAGATCAACGGGAACAACGTGGTTGGTTCTTACAGAAATAGGACCTGCCGCCATCCTCACCACCGCACGGCAGCACGCGATTCTTCTCGGGTCACTGGTCCTGACCGGCATTTTCGTGCTTGCGCTGACCCCTGCTCCGGGCTCGGCGCACAGTTCTTCATCTCATTCGTTTGAATCGACTCCCGAAAGGATCACGCCCGAGGCGCTCGGAGCAGATATCGAGTTCAAGATGCTCGACTATGACTCCCGGATGTGGCTTCGTAACGACAGCGGCAAGGTCGTGGTCGTCAAGGGTTACAACGGTGAGCCCTACGCCCGGTTTGATCCGGACGGAGGCGTGTACCTCAACTCGCTCTCACCCGCCTTCTATCTGAACCAGGATCGATATGCCCAGACGCCTGTTGACCCGTCGGCCGACCCCTCGGCCCCGCCGAAATGGGTCCGGAAGGCTGACGATGGCGAACTCGCATGGTTTGACAAGCGCACTCACTACATGAGCACGGCGACCCCGCCCGGCCTGGAGGATCCCGAGGGGCCGGAGAAGTTGCGTACATACAAGGTCCCCCTGAAGGTGGACGGTCGGCCGGCAGCCATCGAAGGCACGCTCTACTGGTCCGGAAAGAGCGAGTTCCCGATGGAAATCCTGGCCGGACTGCTGGTGGCCACGTTCATCGTCGCCGGCCTGGGAGTATTCGCGATTGAGGCCGTCCGGCGAAGCGAAGGGGATTGATCCCTCTCCAACGAGCAGACCCACCGCCCCGGTCGGGCCGGTCGCGTCACACACTCAGGTAAACGCTTCCGCCAATCGCTTGGTCCGGTCCCGACAGGCATTCACGCTGCGATCTCCTCATCGGTCATGTAGCAGGAGGGGTCCGGTGCCCAGGGATCCCCGGTAGCCGATTCCGCTCGCACCGGCAGGCCGCCGTTGCATAGCGGGGCGAAGCGGCAGCGCTCGCAACGCCCACTCAGCCGGCGCGGTCGCTGGCGGTATGCCGCGAGCACAGGGTTGTCGTCCCGCCAGATCTCGGCGAAGCGCTGGCGCCGCATGTCGCCGGCTTCGACGTGCCAGGAGAACTGGTCCGGATGAACCTTGCCCTGGGGATCGACCGCTGCGATCGCGACACCGGACTGGTTGCCACCGTTCCAGAGCAGCATCTGCTCGACATCCCCGGCGCGCGCGGGTTCATTGCGCCGCACCCGCTCGAGCAACAACGCGTTGTCGACGGGGTTGTCCACCGTCAGAACTTCGAGTTCTATGCCGCGACGACCCAGGTCTTCGGTGTGATCGAAGATCTCCTCCACGGTCTCGCGGGCCTGTACCGGGGTGAGGTCGTGGCCGCGCATCCGCTCGCCGCGGCCCGCGTAGGCAAGATGGTAGACGCAGAGTCGATTGACTCCCTCGGCTTCGGCAAGCTCGAAGATCGCCCTGAGGTGGGTGCGGTTACGGGCGTGAACGGTGAAGCGAATGCCGGTACGGAGGCCGACCGCCCGGGCTGCACGTATCCCGCCCAGCGCCGCATCAAAGGCACCGCGCGAGCCGCGCATCTTGTCGTTCAGCGCACCGATCCCGTCGAGGCTGATGCCGATGTAAGAGAAGCCTGCCTGCGCCAGCTCCTCGGCCTTCTCGGCGCCAATCTGCGTTCCGTTGGTCGAGAGCACGGTGCGCATCCCGAGCTCACTCGCCAGCGCTGCCATCTCGAGCAGGTCGGGGCGCAACAGAGGCTCCCCGCCGGAGAAGAGTACCGTGGGGACCCCGAAGGAGGCTAGATCCTCCAGCATCCGGCCGGCCTCTTCGCCGCTCAGCTCGCCCGGGTAGTCGCGGTCGTGAGAATCCGCGTAGCAATGACCGCAATGCAGGTTACAGCGACGGGTGGTGCTCCAGACCACGACAGGCTTCTTGTCGAGCGAGTAATGGAGGAGATGCGCCGGGCCGGCGCCGGAACGCCGTCCGTAGCGGAGAGCGTCCTCGGTACCTATCTGGCCGTTCAGTAGTCGGCTGACGCTGAGCATTGCCACTCATACTGGGGCTTCCGCGACATCGTGTCATCGGGTCAGAGCCCCCGCTGATCACGGGGGGACACCGTGATCCGAACGGAATGGGCACAACCCTTTGACCTGTCATGCGGGATCACGCTGAACCCGCGGCCCAGTTGGACGCGAGCCGTCGGGAGCCCGGTCCACTCGGGGATGCGTGGGCTGCCGGGAGGTGGTGAGCTTCGGGGACTCGCCCTCCCCGCGTAGGGTTCGTACCGTGGATCCGACCACGATCGACATGACAAGGCTCCGGCTGATCGAGGTGGCAAGAACCCTGGTCTCCCGCCTGGACCTGGAGGGAGTACTCCAGATCGTGCTCGAGGCGGGCCGCGAGCTGACTGGCGCAAGCTTCGCGGCGCTGAACATCCCCGGCGAAAACGACGACGAACCCGATCGCCTGGTCACTCTCGGGATCGATGGAGAACCATGGGCGGAAACCGGACAGATCCCTTCCGGCCACGACGCGGTCGCCGTACCGATCCTGATTCTCGGCGAAACCTGGGGCAACCTCCACCTCATCGGGAAGGAGGATGGCGTCGGCTTTGACGAGAGCGACGAAGCTGCGCTTGCAGTCCTCGCCGACTGGGCGGCGATCGCGGTTCAGAACGCCCGCCTCCATGAAGGCCTCGCTCGCCGCCACAACGAGGTGGAACGACAGCGCGACCAGGCGGAGCACTCGGCCCAGGCGCTTGCTGTCATGACCGACATCGCCCTTTCGGTGGGGGGCGAGACCGACACCGGACACATTCTCGGGTTGATCGTCGACCGTGGCAGAACGCTCGTCCAGGCGAGCGCCCTGCTGATCATGCTTGCCGATGGCGAAGAGCTGGTCGTGGCGGCAACCGCCGGAAGCCTCGATACCAACCTGCACGGCAGACGAATTCCGGCCAAGAGCACGCTTGCCGGCTCAGTACTGAGCAGTCTCAGGGCGATACGACTCGGTCGTGCTGACAGTGAGGCGGAGCTGGGCACGCTGGGCGTCACGGCGGAGGCGGCGATGCTGGTGCCGCTCACTTTTCGTGGAATCTCTTCCGGAGTACTCATCGCCCTCGACCGGCTGGCGGATGGACCGGATTTCGGGCTCGAGGACGAACGCCTGCTGCGCTCCTTCGCCGCCAGTGCGGGCACCGCAGTCGCCACGGCGAAGTCGGTCGAGGCCGAGCGCCTTCGCCAGAGCCTGGAAGCTGCCGAGCAGGAGCGCAAGCGATGGGCACGCGAGTTGCATGACGAGACACTTCAGGCCCTCGGCGGCTTGCGAATGCTTCACTCTGCAGCGCTCCGTACGGACGCGGGCGGGACCGAAATGCGAGAAGCATTGAGCGATGGGATCGACCTGATCGATGCCGAGATCGACAACCTCTCGGCCCTGATCGCCGAACTCCGTCCCGCTGCGCTCGACGAAATCGGCCTGGTGCCGGCGCTTCGCACTCTGGCAGAGCGCAAGAGCCGCGAGGGCGGCATCAGCGTTGACGTCCTCTCCCGTTTTGATGAAGACGCGCGGCTCCCCCCCGAGACCGAGAGCATGCTTTACAGGTTCGCGCAGGAGGCGCTGACCAATGTGGTCAAGCACGCTGGCGCTTCGCGGGTGGAGGTGATGCTGGAGAGAACCGGTGACGTTGTCGAAATCTCGGTTCACGATGACGGACATGGCTTTGACACCTCGGCCGTAACAGACGGCTTCGGGCTGATCGGCATGCGGGAGCGCGTCAAGTTGGCCGACGGAGAACTGCGAATTTCCGCGACCGCGGGCCGCGGAACAACGGTCTCGGCCATCATCCCCACGCAAACCGGCAGCGCGACCACCTAGCGCTCGAGCAGACCCTGATCCAGAACGTAGCTGACCAGTTCGACCCGGGTATCGAGGCCGAGCCGGCGCTGGAGCTTTGTCCGGTGAGTCTCAACCGTGCGTCCGCTGAGAAAGAGCCTCTCGCCGATCTCGGCATTGGTATGGCCGAGTGCCACGAGGCGCAGGATCTCGATCTCCTCTTCGGTCAGACCGTCCGGCGGTCCGGGCGGTGGCTCGACCACGATGCGGGCACCGATCTGCGGGTTCAGGTACCGCTCACCCGTTGCAGCGAGCCGGACGGCCTCAATCAGCTCGTTCTCGGCTGCTCTTTTCAGCACGAAACCGAGCGCGCCGGCCTTCAGCGCCTCTCTTGCGAATGCGGGGTCGTCCTGCATGGTGAGCACGACGATCTGTGTCTCCGGGATCTCCTTTCGCAGCGCCGGAATCGAAGCGAGACTCGACTCACCCGGCATGTTGAGGTCGAGCACGAGCACGTTCGGGCGATGGGCACGCACGTAAAGACGGGCGGTCGAGGCGTCGTCCGCCTCCGCCACGACATCAAACCCTGCCTCCGTCTCCAGCAGCAGTCGCAAGCCGGTGCGGACCACTCTGTGGTCGTCGGCGATCACGACGCGAATCGGTCCTTCCCCCTCGGCTCCGGCGGCATGATCAGGAGAGTCCATTGATGCGACGTTCTCGCGGCGGGAACCAGACGGCATTCGACAATGTTCCCATTTTCGCGACGGCTCATCATCCGTGGATCGCCCTGCCCGGCAGCGGGCAATACCCCGACCTGCCCCGACCTGCCTGTTCGGTATCCGGGCAGGACATCTAGAGTCGCTGTCGATGAATGAGGCCCAGCCGTCGATCTCCCTGGTACTGGCCGATGACCATGTCGTCGTCCGCCGCGGCCTGCACAAGCTGCTGGCGCGGGTGCCCGACTTCGACGTGATCGCGGAGGAAGGCGACGCCACCGCAGCACTCGCGGTGGCGAGGGAGGGAAATGCGGACGTGCTCCTGCTCGACCTCAATATGCCGGGCCGCCCGCTGGAGGTCGTCTCTGAGGCCGCAGGATCGACTCCACACCTCGCAGTACTGGTCCTGACCATGGAGCAGGACCCGAAATTCGCCCGGCTGGCGCTCGAAGCCGGTGCGAAGGGCTACCTGTTGAAGCGGGCCGCCGACGATGAACTCGTGGACGCGATCCGGGCGGTGGCTGCGGGCCGCAGGCACGTCGATCGGAATCTGGAACGGGCTCTTGCCGAACCAGTCGGAGAAGCCGATCCGGAAAGCGAGCTGTCCGCGCGAGAGAGCGAGGTACTGCGCCTGATTTCCCGCGGACATACCAATACGGACATCGCTCGTGAGCTTTCGCTCAGCGTTCGGACGGTCGAGACCCACCGCACCCGCATCCAGCAGAAACTTGGTCTCTCCAGCCGCCCTGAACTCGTGCGCTACGCGATCGACCACAACCTGATGTCCTGAGCCCGCTCTCGCGGCGGACTTCAGGTGACCGGCACGGGTCGATCCCGCGAAGTACACGGGACATATACGGATGGATTGCCGGTGGCCCACATGGCAACCTGCCTCCATGTCACGTCAATCAGCATTCTTCGAGGGCGTCACCCAGTTGGACATAACGCTGGCGGGGGAGGAAGCAAAGCTGCCGATCTTCTACTTCGACGGCACAGCCCAGACGGCGCTCTTTCCGGCCCGGCTCGATGCGGTGCGCAGACTCCTGCCCGATCCGCGCTTCGTTCCTGCCCGGCTTGCGCCCGGCCTGGGCGCTGTCGGCATCAGCTGCTTCGAGTACCGCGATACGGACCTCGGGCCCTACAACGAACTGGCAATTTCGATCCTCCTCAACGACCCTCGCTTCGTCTCCAACCCTCCCGGCCGGGCACTCCTCGCATCGCAGCGCAGCAATCAGCTCCATGCCTGGGTCCAGCACCTGCCGGTGACGACGGAGATCGCCCGGGCCGGCGGCGTCGAACTCTATAACTACCCCAAGTTCATCGGCTCGATCGACTTCGCTCAGGACGGCTCACGACGCACCTGCCGGCTGGGCGAGGGCGAGGAGCACATCCTCAGCTTCGACGGACCGCTTATCGATACGCCCCGCTCGGGCGAGGTCCAGATGTTCAGCCACCTGTGGATGGATCGCCAGCCGCAGTCCTCGGAGTTCAAGCTGAACGTGCTTGCCGGGGGTCGTTCGCTGCGGCCGGGGGCCGCGCAGCTGGAACTGGGCCAGCGGCACCCGATCGCCCGCGAGCTTGCCGGCATGCTGGTTTCACGACGTTCTTTCTACTACGAGTTGACGCCTCGATTCGAAGGGATCCTGTTCGGGCCAGACCATCTCAGCCTGCAGCTGATCCAGCATGCGGCGGCAATGAGTTCGTCCGGCGATCCCGTCGCAGGTTGAGATGAGCGCCGTACGCGCCGCTACCCCCGTGACGGCTCCGTCGCTTCTGGAAGCCTTTCCGCGTCTGCGCCAGATCGAACGGCTGGACCGCCGCTATGTGCGCCGACTCGAAAGGGAACAGCTGCGAGCCCGGCGGTTTGCCGATGAGCACCTGAGGCCGGTCGCGCTGGATATGGACCGGCGAACCGACGAGGATCCTTCCTTCTTCGACTGGGACCTGGTCAGGACAGGGGGCCGGGAGGGGATGCTCGATTTCCTTCTGCCGGCCCAGGTCGGCGGTGGCGGTTGTCTCACGGCCCAGTGCGCATTGATCATGGAAGAACTCTGCGCCGGCTGCCCCGGCCTCGCCCTGATCTTCGGCGCCCACTCGCTCGGGGTCGCGCCGCTGCTGCTCGACGGCCCGCTGCATTGGGACGTGCTGGGCGAAATCGTGGAGTCGGCCCGGCGGGGAGAGCCGATACTGATGGCCTTTGCGCTGACCGAACCCGATGCGGGCACCGACGTCGAGGACCTCGACCTGCTGGCCAGGGGACGAATCACCAGCCGGGCGCGGCGAGTTCCGGGCGGTTACTCGCTGTCGGGCACCAAGCGATTCATCTCGAACGGCAGCGTCGCCCGCTGGATCACGGTGATGATGCCAGTCGATCCGACCCGCCCGGCGGAGACCTGGACCTGTTTCCTGGTCGATGCCAGGAGCAGCGGGTTCACCGTGGCGCGCACCGAGCACAAGATGGGCCAGCGAGCATGTCCCGCGGCGGAACTCTCCTTCGACGAGGTCTTCGTCCCCGACCAACGGGTCGTCGGACGAGTCGGCGATGCCGCCGGAGCGACGCTGACCGTACTCGCCACTTCACGTCCAGCGGTCGGAGCGATCGCGACGGGAATCGCGCGCGGTGCTTACGAGCGGCTGCTGGCATGGCTGCAGGAGAGCCCCGACGGGCGGCGGCTGCTCGAACGCCAGAGTGTGCAGCTGAGGCTCGCGACCATGGTCGAGCGCCTGCACCTCGCCCGCCAGGCCTACATGGACGCCGCCGTGGAGATCGACATCGCCTCGCTCGGCGCCGCAACAGGACATCCGTTGCTGAGGAGCCTGGGGCTGGTGCCGAACTGGATATTCCGCCGGCCCGCTGTGCGCAGGATGTTGAACTCTCCGCGAACCCGCGATGCGCTCGCCGGATTTCTCAACCGGGTCACCAGTGATGCCGCGGTGACCCGCTCGCTGGGCCTTTCCTCGCTGGCCAAGGCCCAAGGTGGCGATGTCGCGATGAGCGTCACCGATGACGCCCTCCAGATCGCCGGCCTCACCGACGCACCGGTTCGGGCCGAACTGGAGAAGCTCTGGCGGGACGCCAAACTCTGCCAGATCTACGAGGGCACCAACCAGCTCAATCGGATCGAGGTATTCCGGACCCTGGTGCAGGGAGAAACGATGGCGATGTTGCCGCCGTTGCCGGGTCGGGACGGGGTCGGGGCGGCCGCCGTATGAACGCGGTCGCTGCCGGCGCCGGAGTGGCAGCCGAGCGCCACGAGATCGTCGCGCTTGCACGTGAGCTGTCCAGACGCGAACTGGCGCCGCTGGCGTTGGCGCTCGACGAGCGGCGGCCGGGCGCCTTCGAGGCCGCTTGGACTCCGATTGCCGAGGCGGGGTACGACCGGGCGCTGCTTGCCGTGGAGGACGGCGGTGTCGGTCTTGACGTCGGCCTGTTTCTGCTGTGTCTGGAGGAAATCGGCAGCGGCGATGCCGGCGTGGCACTTGTCGTCCTGCTCGCCAACGCCGCACTCGCGGCGATGCCGCCGGTGCGGGCGGCCCAGGTCGCCGAGGCGGAGCGCTGGGTACTTGTACCGGTCCCATCCGATCGGCTCGTCACCCCGGCGCAGCTTGCATTCGGCGTCGAGCCGGACGGTCGCACCGTCATCGCCGGCATGCTCTCACCCTCGCTGGGCGCGCTCGGTGCCGACGGCATCGTCATCGTCAAGGGAGGCGAGGAGCCTGCCGTGCTGGTGCTGGCCGCCGATACACCGGAGCTGAGGATAGGGAGCTGTGAGCATCAACTCGGGCTGAGGTCGGCTGCCTCGGCCCGCATCTCACTCTCGGGGGCGATGGCCGAGGCCGCGACCGACCATGCGACAGCCGGCGCCGCGGCCACGGCTTCGCTGTGCCTGCTGCATGCCGGCTGCGCCGCAATTGCCCGCGGAATCACGCGCCGGGCCCGCGACATGGCTTTCGAGTACGCACAAGCCCGGTCGCAGGGAGGCGTGGCAATCGTCGAGCACGGTGCCGTGCGGCAGATGCTCGCGGCAATGAGCGTCGGCCTGGCCACGGTGCCTGTACAGATCGGCGCCGTGCTCGACGAGACCGCCACGCTGGCCGCAAAAGTCGCAGCCAGCGACGCAGCCGCTGCGGCCAGCACCGACGCCGTGCAGATCTTCGGCGGCGCCGGCTACATGCATGAGACCGGCGTCGAGAAGCTGATGCGCGACGCCAAGTACCTGCAGCTCTGGCCGGAGCCGAACTGGATGGCCGACGACCGGATCATCGACTCCGAGCTCGGGAGACGTTGATGTCGACGATGCTGATCTATTCCTGTTCGGGCAGCTCGAATGTCGCCCAGCTCGCCAACTACATCGCGGTGCGCTTCGACCGCCTCGGCATCGCCGAGATGTCCTGCATTGCCGGAGTCGGCGGTGACGTGAAGGCGCTCGTCAAGAAGGCCACCGCGGGTCGCCCCGTGATCGCCATCGACGGTTGCCCGCTTACCTGCTGTGAGCAGGTACTTGGCGCCAAGGGCGTCAATCCCCGTCAGATGATCCGCCTGCACGAGCTGGGCTTGAAGAAACGTCAGCACGTCGACTTCGAAACCGAGGAGTGCGAGCTGGTCTTTGGCCGGGTACTCGAGGAGCTGGCACCGGCACTGATCGCCGAGGACCCGTCGGTGCGTCCCCGGATCGACGCGGCTCTGGCTGAGGTCACCGCCGCAGCCGACTGCGGTTAGTCGCGGACAAGTCCCACCCGGCCGCGGGCAAGGCCCGCTCTCAACGGGGGCAACCGCCACGGAAACCCGCCCCGCAGACATTAGGGTGTCCTAACTAATCCGCACCCCTGTCCGCACCTTTGTCTAGCGGGAAACTCATGGGCTCATCCACAGCAAGTTGCCACTCCGCCGGCGAAGCCGTTGTTGAGGCTGAGCATGGCGGCATCGTACTCGACGGGCAACCCAACGTCGGCAAGTCAGTGCTGTTCAAAGAATTGACCGGGCGTTACGTGACCGTCTCGAACTTCCCCGGCACTACCGTCGAGATAAGTCGTGGCACTTCACGTTCAGCGCCAGGGGTCGGTGTAGTCGATACGCCCGGCGTCGTTTCGATTCCCGCCCAGGGCGAGGACGAGGAAGTGACCACACAGGTACTACTGAACGAGTCCGTGCGGACGCTGGTTCAGGTCGGCGACGGCAAGAGTCTGCGGCGGGCGCTGCTTCTCACCATCCAACTGGCGGAGATGGGTCTGCCGATGGTTCTGGTTCTCAACATGATGGACGAGGCGAGGGCGGATGGAGTGGCGATCGACTTTGACTTTCTCGCCGGGAGCCTGGGAATAGCGGTCGAAGCGGCCGTGGCGACCCGGGGAGAAGGCGTCGCCTCGCTGGTCGCGGCCTGCGAATCGGCCCGGCCGGCGAAGCTGCGCCTCGAATACCCGGAGCCGATCGAGTCCGCGCTGCTGGAAACCCTGCCGCTGCTGCCGAACGGGAATCTGCACCCCAGGGCTCTCGGTCTGCTCTGGCTGAGCAGCGATCGCACGACCGAAGAGTGGATTTCCGAGCACCTCCCGGCCCCGACGCTCGAACAACTGCGAGCACACCGGGAGTCGCTCGAGCACCGAATCGGGCGGCCTGTGTCGGCGGCCATCCAAGAGGCGAGAATCGCACACGCCGACGACCTCGCCTCCGCCGCCCTCAGCGAGCGGGCACCGGGTCCGAGCTGGACTTCAAAGCTTGCGCGACTGACCACACATCGCGTCTGGGGCTGGCCGATTCTGGGTCTGGTGATGTATGGCATGTACGAGTTCGTCGGCGTCTTCGGGGCCGGCACGTTGGTCGGAATCGTCGAGGAAGGCATCTTCGGCTCGATCATCAACCCCTGGGTCACCGACTTGGTCAACGGTCTTGTGCCGGTCACGCTCATATCCGAATTCCTGGTTGGCGAATTCGGACTCTGGACCATGGGTATGACTTACGCACTGGCGCTGATCTTCCCCATCGTCACCACCTTTTTCATCGCCTTCAGCGTACTCGAGGACTCGGGCTACCTTTCGCGACTCACGGTCGTCAGCAACCGCCTCTTCACCACCATGGGTCTGAATGGCAAGGCGGTCCTGCCGATGGTTCTCGGCCTCGGCTGCGTGACGATGGCGACGCTCACCACCCGCATTCTCGACAACAGGCGCGACCGCATGCTTGCGATCCTGCTGCTCGCGCTGGCCGTGCCCTGCTCGGCACAGCTCGGCGTCATCCTCGGGATGCTCGGTGCCCTCTCCTTCAGCGCCACGTTGATCTGGGGGGCGGTCCTGCTGACGGTCCTGCTGGTGGTCGGAGGCCTGGCAGCGCGTCTGATCCCTGGTGAACGGTCGATGCTGCTGCTGGAGATGCCGCCACTTCGAGTACCTGACGCCGCAAACGTCATGATCAAGACCCTGGCGCGCCTGGAGTGGTACCTCAAGGAGGTCGTGCCGCTGTTCCTGCTCGGTACCGCCCTTCTGTTCGTGCTCGACGCGACCGGTGCCCTGCCACTTCTGATCAGTGCCGCCGAACCACTGGTAACCGGCTGGCTCGGGCTGCCTGGCACCGCCAGCGCGGCCTTCCTGCTCGGCTTTCTACGCCGCGACTTCGGTGCGACCGGCCTTTTTGTCATGCAGCAGCAGCACATGTTGACGCCGGAGCAGATCGTCGTCGCGATGGTCACCATCACTCTCTTCATCCCCTGCCTGGCCAGCGCTCTGGTCATCGCCCGGGAGCGCGGGGTGCGGACCGCGGTGGCGATGGTTGCCCTGATCTTTCCCCTTGCGTTCCTGATCGGCGGCGTACTTCACCGGATCCTGCTGGTGACCGGATGGCAGGGCTAGACGAAGATGGTCACCCACTCCAGGAACCCGCCCGTCGCCCCGCCTGACGAGATGGCATGTCCGATGTGTGGCCATTGCTTCGATCCTCGCGAGAACGCCGCCTGTGGAGGCTGCCCGCTGAACGCCGGCTGCGCCCTGGCCTGTTGTCCCTCATGCGGGTTCAGCAGCGCTGACCCCGCACAGTCCTTGCTCGTTCGAGCCTTCGAAAAGCTGAGGAGCAGGTGAGGTCGCAGGGGCCTGAGGCTGTGGCGCCCGAACAGATCCCGCTCGACGAGGTGCCGGTGGGTACTCTCGCTCGGGTCGTAAAACTCGACGACTCGATCTCCGCCTGGCGCGAGCGGCTCCAGGCCTATGGCCTGGTACCCGGGCGCCGACTGGAGGTGGTCCAGCATGCCCCGGTCACCGTCGTACGAGTCGAGCGCACCGACCTGGCGTTCGAATCGAGGATAGCGGGCGGCATACTGGTCTCAACGAGCGTCCTCTAGCGTATAGCGGAATGGTAGTTGGTCCCCACTCCCGGTCACATCCGACGCCGGTCGGCACCTGCCGTTGAGTGACCCGGCCGACCGACGGGTTCTCGTCGCCGGCGGCGGAGTCGCCGCACTGGAAGCGGTGCTGACCCTGAGGGAGCTGGCACAGGGCCGACTTGAGATAGTGCTGCTCAGCCCCAGCCCCCGCTTCGACTATGTGCCCTTGTCGGTTGCCGAGCCGTTCGACCTTGGACGAGCACACCGCTTCGAGCTACGCGAACTCCTCCGGGGTCGCGGCGTGAACATGATCATCGACTCGCTTGAAAGGGTCGACCCGGTCGACCACGTCGTTCACACGAACGGCGGGCTCAACATCTCCTATGACGCCCTGCTGGTGGCGGTCGGCGCCCACAGGCGCAGCGCCCTGCCGGGCGCGATCACCTTCTCGGGGTCGCGGGCGAGCGCGGACACCCGGAACCTTCTGCGTGACGCCACAGCAGGGGCCGTCGAGCGGATCGCCTTTGTGGTCCCAAGTGAAGTGACCTGGCCGCTGCCCGCTTACGAGCTGGCCCTGATGACCGCCGCTCATCTGGCCGAGCGCAAGGTTGAGGCCACGCTCGCGCTGGTGACCCCGGAGCCCAGGCCTGTCGATGTCTTCGGTGCTCGATCGAGCGCGGCAGTCGCGGAGATGATGGACCTGCGCGGCGTCAGCTTTCACAGCGCCGTACCGGTGTACGCCGAACCGGATCACCTGATCGTCGAGCAGGGCGAGCCGATCCCCGCCGACGCCGTCGTCGCCCTCCCCAGGATCGTCGCGCCGGAGATACCCGGCTTGCCCCGGGACCAGCTCGGATTCCTGCCGGTCGACGATCACGGCCGGGTTCGCGACCTGGCCGGCGTCTACGCGGCCGGTGACGTCACCAGCTTCCCTCTCAAGCAGGGAGGGATCGCGACCCAGCAGGCGGATGCCACCGCAGAAGCGATTGTTGCCGATCTCGGCGGGGACGTCCGGCCAGATCCCTTCCGGCCGGTACTGCGGGGGCTGCTTCTTGCCGGGCGCGCTCCGCGCCATCTGCGCGCCGAGGTACTACGGGGCCAAGGGGGTCCGTCAATGGCCCCGGGCGGGGCGATCCGGCGGCCACCGGCAAAGATCACCGGCCGCAGACTTGGTCCGCTCCTTGCGCTTCAGGGGGTGTCAGGAGGTCCGCCACCGGAGACGGTCGCGCTCGAGCTCGATGCGTCCTGGGGATCGGACGAGGAAGAAGCGGGTGGCTGGCCCGGCTCGTAGGGACAGCTTGGATCCGGCCCCAGATAATCGCCGCTCACCGCGTAAGCCCGCGCGCGGCTGCCGCCACAGACCTCTCTGAACTCACAGCGGCCACACTTGCCGCCCAGGGCATCGGGGTCGCGCAGCACACGGAACAGAGGTGAATTGCGGTAGAGGTCGACGGCACTTGAGTCAGACACCCGGCCGGCGGAGACAGGAAGGAAGCCAGAAGGCATGACCTCCCCCTTGTGGGAGATGAACATGAAACCACGTCCGTCGTTGACGCCCTTTGCCGGCCGCCGCAGCCCGTCGTCAAAGTGATAGCCGGCGGCCGCGAAGCTACCTCCCCCGGTCCGTTCCAGGGCGACGCGGCGGTGTTGAGGTGCGGCGGTGATCTTGAGGTCGAAGGGGAAGTCCGCGGCGGAGTGGTCGAGCCAGCGGATCATCTTCTCGTGGTCGTGGGCGGAAAGCATCTTCAGCCTCCTCCCGCGACCGGTCGGGACGAGGAAGAATACCGACCACTGGACTGCACCGAGCCCGGCGACTACCGGCACCATCCGTTCCATCACATCGGCGTTCAGTTCGCAGACGGTGGTGTTGATCTGAAGTGAAAGGCCCTCGGCAGCGGCCGCTTCGATGCCCCCGAGCGTACGCTCGAAGGAGCCGGAGAAGCCACGGAAGCGGTCGTGCAGGTTGGCGTCCGGGGCATCGAGGCTGAAAGCGACCCGCCGGATCCCGGCGTCGCGGGCCTCGATCATGCGGGCCGGCGTCGCCAGCGCCGTCGCCGTTGGCGTCAGCGCCACCCGCAGTCCGCGCCCGGTGGCGTGGGCCGCGATCTCGAATACATCCCGGCGCATGAGCGGGTCGCCCCCGGTGAGAACGAGGATCGGACGGTTGCCAAAGCCGGCGAGTTCGTCGACCAGTGCCAGTGCCTCGGTGGTGTCCAGTTCCTCGGGGTGGCGCCTTGGCTGGGCATCGGCACGGCAGTGAGCGCATGAGTAGGCACAGGCCCGGGTCAGTTCCCAGGCGATGACGAATGGCGCCCGGTCGAAGTCGATCGCGGCGAGGCGGGGATCACGTTCGGCGCGGACCTCCTTCGCCGCCTCCGTGGTGCCGCTCACGCGGGGATCTCCACGTCGCTCGGAAAGCGGAACCGGGCTTCGCTGGAGCCGAGTCCTTGTACCGACGCGTCCTGCGGGTCCACCCGGTCCATGTGTAGTCGGCTGACGCTGAGCATGACGACTCATCTTGGACCCTCGAGGTCGCGATGCTATCCGTGGCGAGCCCGTGTCGGTCACGGGGGCGGTCCGCGATCCGGGCGGGCTTTTTGTGGTGGCCTTGCCGCCCAGTGCCATCCGCAGGACGGCCGCCGGGCCGGAAGTTTCAAGAACCGGCCCCGGGGAGGAGCCAGGATCTTTTTTACACGCCGCTTGTGAGAAACTCGCTCGATGGAACCGCAGGTCTCGACTCGACGGTCCAGCTGCTCAGGCCGGTCCCGTCCCCTGCCACGAAACCCGGGCGATCTCCGCCCCACCGATGTGGTCGGAGCCTTCTTCCTCGCCGGTGTCTTCTTTCTGCTCGCCGGCGCGATCTGCGCGATCTGGCAGACCGCGGACCCCTGGATGTGGGGCCGATGGCTGTCCCTTCATCTGGTGTTCGTGGGTGGGGTCTCCCAGCTGATCCTGGGCGCCAGCCAGTTTTTCGCCGGAGCGTTTCTGGCGACCGAGCCACCGTCCAGACTGCTGATCCGTGGTCAGCTGCTCCTCTGGAACCTGGGTACGGTTGCCCTCGCCCTGGCCGTTCCGTTGGGGATCGCCGTCCTGCTCTGGGCGGCGGTCTGCTTGCTGAGCGGCGGACTTGGACTGTGGTTTGTCGCCGTGTGGCGGATGCGGAGGCGGTCACTTAGCAGCGCCCCCTGGGCCACCCGCTGGTACCTCACCGCTGTCGCCTTTTTCGGAGCGGGGATGATCGTCGGCTCTCTGATGGCCGACGGCGTGTACTGGAGCCATGGCTTCCTTCTGGGTGCCCATATGTCATTGAATCTGGTCGGTTTCTTCGGCACGGCCATCGTCGGCACTCTTCACACGTTCTACCCGTCACTGACCCAGACTCAGCTCCGGTTTCCGGAACTCCAGCGATTCTCGTTTCGTTTCTGGTCGTCCGGTGTCCTGGCTCTCGCCGTCGGCTACGCATGGTCGCTCGACGGACTTGCCATCGCCGGCTGGATCGCACTCTCCATCGGTGCGGTTGCAATGCTCGTCAACCTGGTCGACGTCGCCTGCGCGCCTCCGGTGATCTCTCGCTGGCAGCACGAGTTGTCGGCGCCGCACAGCCCTTCCTTCTGGCGGGACTCATCGTTGTTTCGACAGCCGCGGTCACCGACGGTCCGGCACTGGCTCTTTCGGGTTCCACCAGGATCGCCGCCGGAACCCTCCTGGTAGTGGGCTGGATCGGTCTAACCGTGATCGGTTCGCTGTTGCACCTACTGGCGGTCGTGGTCAGGGTTCGCAGCTTCACTGAACCCATGCCGAAGGCAAGACCACGAGTGGATGTCGTGGCGGCCGCAGCCGCGATGGTCAGCGTGGCATGCCTGGCAGCCTGCCAGCTTGCCGGACTCGAAGACCTGGGCCGGATGGCTCGATTCGCCGTACTGGCCCGTCTACGGCTACCTGGCGGTCGCAGTCGCTCTTCGGGCCGCCAAGGTGATCAGGCAGGCCCGTCCGCGCATCTGAAATTACACACTCACATTGTGTAACCAGATCGCCTTCGACAAGACGGAAGGGCGGCTGGAGATCTCCGCGACTGTCTCGGAGGCCGTCGCCGAGGCCCTGGACCACGAAAACCGCCTGGAGAGAGGAGGTCTGAGTGTGGTCCCGAGGGACATAGCGGGGGCCCGCTTCGTTTCTCGGGACCACCAAAGAATCGTGGAAGACGCGAATGCCTAGCGGGGGCACCACCGGCGCGACCACACTCGGTTGAGTCCCATCGGGGCAGCATGAAAATGAAGCCGGTGTTAGGGTGCCCTAGCGCTGTTTAGGGTGCCCTAAGGCCACAACCCACGGAGAACGAATGACCTTCGCTGAGACGATTTTGCTCGCTGCCATCGCCGGAGGCACGATCGTCGTCGGCTTGCCGCTTGCCCGAATGAAGATGAGTGGCCGGACCCGCGTAATGATCGCGATGTTCTCGGTCGGAATTCTCGCGTTCCTATTGATCGATGTTCTAGGGCATGGGTATGAGGGGGCCGAGGGTGCCGTCGAAGCCTTTGGCGAGGATGAAGGCAGCCTCGGACATGCAGTTGCATTGACCGCGCTCCTACTTGGCGGCTTCACCCTCGGCTCTTTTGGAATCGGGCTGCTTGAACGAAGGATCCGCTCAGCCAGGCCGAATCGGCTTCCGCCGATCGCCGGAGGAGCGACGGACACGCTAACCGTGGAAGAGTCGCAGCGGCTCGACCTCCGAATTGATGAGTCGGCCAAGCAGGCTCTTCGCACCGGCCTGTTCATCGCGGCGGCCATCGGCCTTCACAACTTCGCGGAAGGCCTCGCCATCGGTGTTTCCGCTGGAACGGGGGAGATCGCCCTGGCCACCGTTCTCGTTATCGGTTTTGCTCTTCACAACGCAACTGAGGGGTTCGGGATCATCGGACCTCTGGGGGACGTGCGGCCTTCGTGGCGGTGGCTCGGACTCGCCGGTCTGATCGCAGGACTACCGGTAGTGATCGGGGCCAGCATCGGCTACAGCGTGGACTCGGAGGCACTTGAGATTGCGTTCTTCGGGCTGGCGGGCGGCGCGATCTTATTCGTGATCGGGGAGGTCTGGCATGGCGTGAGGCGATACGGGCACAAGGAACTCGGGCTGCTCATGCTCGCCGCCGGATTCAGCGCAGGCATACTCACTGACTTCGTGATCGCATACGCCGGAGGTTGACGCCGAGATCAGGCGTGATAGGCGAGTCCGGTGGTCGACGGAGGGCACCGGATCTCGAAGGCACGGAAGGTATCTCGGAGGCTGCTTCGACCTTTCCAAATATTCGAGTACCGAAGCCGCATTCGAACGCCTCCGGCAATCGTCTCCCTTAGATCGAATACCCGGCCCGCTTCGTCTCCCGGGGGGACACTCGGATACTGGAGCGCGTGGCTACCTGAATCTGGGTTCCGACTCCTGGAACCTGCAGGGACAGGCCTACTTCTTGACGGTGATCTTCTTCCTGACGGTCTTGCCGCCGGCGTTCTTTGATGTCACCTTGAAGGTGATCTTGACCTTGCCGGGCTTCCTCGGCTTGAGCTTGACCTTGACCGTCCTGGCCCTTCCGGCGCCGATCTTCCCGACCGATGTTTTGAAGCTGACTCCCCGGCCCCTGACCTTGAGCCTCACTCCGGTGGCGGTCGCGTTGCCGGAGTTTCTGATCTTGACTTTGTAGATGGCTTTCTTGCCCTTCTTGACCTTCTTGGGTCCGCTCACCTTGACCTTGTTGGTCTTGGCCTTGGGGACGACAGGAACGAAGGTGTCGACCGTAAAGGTGCGGGTGGCCGGGGTCGGGTCGGCCTGCGCCGCGGAATCCACCGCCCGGACATCGAAGGTGTGCTGGCCGTTCGCGAGCGCCGAGACCGGAGTGTGGGTGGCGACGGGACCGCTGCAGGCAGCAAAATTGGCCCCGTCGATCCGGCACTCGAAAGTCGAGCCAGACTGGGTCGCCGAGAAGCCGAAGGACGGCGTACTGTCTGCGATCGTGCTCCCCTCCAAAGGCCCCGAGATGATGAACGTGTCCGGAGGGTCGTCGTCGGTGATCGTTCCGACCCCGTGGCCGTCGGCGATGGTCGCGTTGGTGGGGCTCGAGAGGTCGACCGAGAACGTCTCGTCGGTCTCGTCGATGGTGTCGCCCGTGACCGGGACGCTGGCCGTCGTCGCGGTCTGGCCAGGATTGAACGTCACGGTGCCGGAGGACGATGTGTAGTCGCCCGGCTGCGTTGCGGTGCCGTCGCTGGTCGCGTAGTTGACGGTCACCGTGCTGCCCGACGCGGGGTTGAGCGTCACCGTCAGGTCGGCGTTCGACTGGCCCGCGTCGCCCTCGGCCTTCGACTGATCGGCGATCGAGAGGGTTGGCAGGACGGCGCAGGTGTAGATACTCACGTCGTCGATGAACCAGCCGTAGTCGTTGACCGAGCTGTCGCTGCCGATCCGGAACCGGAACATCACGTTCTGACCGGCCAGCGATGACAGGTTGAGGCGACTCGCCCCGTAGCCGTTGGACTCGCGGACGAAGGCCGAGCGGCCGGCGAGCGGGTTGTCGAAGCTGGACGAGATCGTCCCGTTGTAGCCGCTGGCGGAGTCGAACAGCGATCCCGCGTCTGTCCAGGGGCCTCCCGCACCGGCCGTCGAGTACTCGACCACGCCGCCATCGTAAGCCGTTAAAGGGTCATCCTCGAAGCCGTAGGAGTGGTTGAAACGCATGAACGCGCCCGCGGGAATCGCGGTCGCGTTCGTTGCTCGGATCGACGAGTCGCTGACCGTCGACCGGTCTCCTCCGAAGATGTTCGTCGTTCCGCTCGTCGCATAGGTGGCGTCGAACCCGACGAACAGGTTCGGGTTCTGCGGGTAGAACCACGAGTTGAAGCCGACCGTGGCCGCCGAGGTCCAGTTGCCGCTGCCCGTGTTCTCGAGATCGTCGCTGAACACGTTCACTGGCGAGCCGGGCGTGCATGCCGGCGCGGTCACGGTCGGAGAGTTGGTCGGATTGGTGGCCATCTCGGTCGCCTGCACGGACTTGGAGACGTTGGTGCAGTCGCCGGCGGTGATCCCATCCGTCCCGATCAAGTTCGAGCACGCCTGGTTGAGCGCGTTGCCGAGATCGGCGTAGTCGCTTGCGGACCCCAACATCGCCGTCTCGGTCTCGTAGTAGATGCGGGCGGCCTTGGTGATCCCGATCGCGCCGATCGTCTGGCCGTTGAAGGTGCCGCCTGCCTCGCCGGCGCTGCCGTCGGCAAGCAGGTAGGCGGCCTTGTTGTTGACGCCGCTGTTGGTGTGCACGCCGCCGCCATCGGTCTCGTTCACGTCGGCGGTGAAGTTGGCGCTCGTCATCCGGTCGGGATCACCGAAGGCGCCCGGGGTCTTCATGTCACGGATCGCGCCGATCCCCGGGATGTCCTCTCCAAGCTTCCATTTCACCGCAGGGGTATCGGTGCCGGCGGCGTTGGTCTGGTCGATGTACTCGCCGAAGACATCAGACATCGACTCGTTGATCGCGCCGGACTGGGCATAGTAAAAGAGGTGCGAGGTGAAATCGGTGAAGCCGTGGGCGAGCTCGTGGCCGACGACGTCGTCGGCGTCGGCAAAACCCTGGCCGTAGACCATCTGCGAGCCGTCCCAGAATGCGTTCTGATAGGGACACGCCAAGGACGGGTCGCAGTAACGCACCGTCGATAGCAGCGGCAGACCGGCGCCATCAAGACTGTCGCGGCCGAAGCGCGAGAAGAAGAAGTTGTGGGTATCGCCCGCGTAGTCATAGGCATGGTCGACATCGGAGTTGCCAGTTGCCCCCTGACCTTCGATGCGGGATGGGGCGGTGCAGGGGTACTTGGTGCTGGTATTGACCGCGTCGCAGACCGAGCGATTGAGCGCCGTCTTGATTTGGTCGAAGTGAAGCGCGACCGCGCCGAGCTCGGCGTCAACGACGGCGAACACATCGATCGGCTCAGAGACTTTGTCGGTGGAGGTGACCTCGAGTACCCAGGCTGTGCGCGCCTGCTGCAGCGGACCGGGCGCGGAGAGCAGACGCGGATCGTAGACCTGAAGCTTCGGTACGCTCGCGGTGAGCTCGTCGGCCGAGACGTGCTTTTCGCGGGCAACCGTAGCGATCGCCGCGACGATCGCTTCGTCGGCGGTCACGCTCGCCGCACTCGAGACGCTCGGCGAGGGACTGGTCTCGCCCAGCACCGAGAGCACCTGATCGTCGGCGTTCAGACTGACGGTCAGCTCGCCGCCGAGTACCGGCAGACCGTTCTGAAACTGCTGCAGATGCACGGCGGTCCCGTCGCCGGATGTCCTGTCGGTGCCACCCAGCTTGAGCGAGGCACCGGCTTCGTCGACGCCGAAGCCCTTCGCGTAGGAGTCGATGAAGCTCTTGGCGACCCTGACAGCAGATGCCGAGGCCGGCAAGCCGACATCGATCGCGTCGCCGGGCTCAGTTCCGATGAAACCAACCTTGCCGGTCTCGTCCTGACGGGTGACGCTCACCCCCGGCCCGAGTTCGGAAGCGAGTCCGCCGCTAGCCGCGGCGATTCCTGGAGCGAGCCCTATGGCACCGACGATGCAGGAAGCCGACAGGAATACCACGTTGAGGCGACGATACGTTGTCATAGAACCTCCACCAATCGACTTCACGGACTTCTTCTTCCGTTGTGGACAACTATAGGTGGTCTGGGACTATGGTCAACAGGAACCGAACTCGCTCGGGACCGGGTGATCGCAGGGCTGTACGAGCGGCAACTCCGCAAGGTCGACGTAGCCATCCATTACGCCATGGGTGGGGGCGATCCGGATACCCCTGAAGGCGGGCTCATGATCGGGATGCAGCAGCTCTGGGACGAATTCGAACGGACGAAGCTCGCACGGGAAACCAGACGCGGGATGCGGGAAGTATCCGAGCAGGGCTACCGGGCCGGGGGACGGGCTCCCTACGGGTATCGACGCAACCTCGAAGCGACGCCCGAAGGCCACAAGGGCGACCGTACGGGTCTGCCCAGGGTTTGGTTGACACCTGACGTGTGAGGATTCGTCCTCGCTGGAAGGATGTTAAGCATGCCGAAGCCGTATCCAAAGGAGTTCCGCGCTGATGTTGTTGCCGTGGCCCGCACGGGCCACGCGCCGATCACCCAGATAGCAAAGGATTTCGGGATCTCCGAAGCCTCCCTGCATAACTGGATGAAGAAAGCCGAGATCGAGGATGGCCATCGCCCTGGCCTGACTGACGCCGATCGCAAGGAGCTCCGTGAGCTGAAGAAACGCAACCGCCTGCTGGAGCAAGAAAACGAGGTCCTCCGCCGCGCGGCTGCCTATCTTTCCCAGGCAAATCTGCCGGGAAAATAGTTTTCCCGCTCGTCCGTGAGATGGCTGCGGCCGGCGCCCGAATCAGGGTGCCGGTCGCGGTGGCGTGCCGGGTCCTGGGTTTCTCAACCCAGGGGTATTACAAATGGCTCAAAGAGCCGGCCTCGAGGCGTGAGAGGGATGACGCCGAGGTCATCAACAAGTTGGTCGAGATCCATGAGGATGACCCCACCCTCGGTTACCGGTTCCTCACTGATGAGCTAGAGGATGCCGGGATCGTTGCCAGCGAGAACCGGGTTCACCGGCTTTGCCAGATCGGCGGTATTCAGGCCTCCCATGCCAAGAAGAAGGGCAGGGCCGGCAAACCGGGCCCGCCGGTTCACGACGATCTCCTCGCCACCGTTGACGAAAATGGCCGGATCCGGCACCACTTCACCGCCAAGGCCCCGAACCAGGTCTGGCTGACCGACATAACCGAGCATCACACCCGGGAAGGAAAGCTTTATCTTTGCGCGGTCAAGGACGTGTTCTCCAACCGGATCGTTGGCCACTCGATCGACACGAGAATGAAATCGTCCTTGGCGACCGCCGCGATCCGCAACGCGATAGCGCTCCGCGGACCCGAGAAGACGATCTGCCATTCCGACCGCGGCAGCCAGTTCAGATCCCGGAAGGTCGTCCGGCTGCTCAGAACCCACGGCCTCCAGGGTTCGATGGGCCGGGTCGGCTCCGCCGGGGACAACGCCTCAATGGAGTCCTTCTACAGCCTGCTTCAAAAGAACGTGCTGAGCACCCGAAGCTGGGACACCCGGGAAGAACTCCGGCACGCGATCGTCTACTGGATCGAAGCGAAATACAACCGCAGGCGCCGGCAACGGGGCCTCGGGAAGCTCACCCCGGTCGAGTTTGAAATGATCAATCAGCCCGCAGCTGCGGGCTGAAACACACTAAACCCCGAGTGACAACCTAACTCGGGGGAGACCCGAACGATGCGAGACAAAGTCCTTGACGGCGAGAGTTTCCACTCGGTGCTCGAAGCCCGGGTGATCATCGAGGCCTGGGTCACCGAATACAACGAGCTTCGCCCGCACCGCGGCCTGGGCATGAAGGCCCCCATGGAGTTCGCCAGAGAAGCTAAGGTGGGCAGGCTATGAGAGCGACCTCCCTCACCGAAACTGGACCAGATGGATTTGGGACTTCGTCGGCCCCGCGGGGCCGATACCAGACAGCAACAGGTGAGCTACGACACTCCGAGTGGACCAACTACCGGGGGCTGGTCAGGAGAGATACAGTGCGCTTGAGGATTACGAAATGCTGCCAGCTTCCTCAAGGCCGAACTCAGAACTAGGGCGACTCACTAGAACTCTGGACCCGCGTGCTTCGAAAGCTGGGTTCGAATTCGGGCAATTTGACGGCGGAGGTCAGGCGCTTCAACGAGCACAACCGCAACCAAGAGGCCTCCACGGACTAGATCAACTACGTAAGCGGGGGTGCCAAGTTGTGCAAATAGCCCCTCTAGTAGGCTCAGTGTCAGAACGCCCAGAAAAATTCCGGCCGCTGTGCCGCGGCCTCCAGCAAGGGCTACCCCGCCCAAGAGCGCGGCCGTGATCGCGAATATGAATGGCGAAAGACCGAGATCCGACGCAGCTGCGGACGTGCTGAAAGCAAACAGGGCGCCACCAAGCGCAGAGCAGAACCCCGAGAACGTGAAGATTCCGATGAGTACCCAGCCTGCCGGGACACCGGCTGCACTGGCAGCTCGGCGATCACCGCCAACAGCTCTTACCTCGGGCCCAATACGAGTCCACGCGAATACAAGACCAACTATGAGAAACACCGCGAGGACAATCAGGCTGCGAGCTGAAAAGATCGTCGCGATAGGCGAATCCAACCAAAGCCCCGCCGAGTAATTTTCGTACGGCAAGGTGCCTCCATTGGCAAGCAGATAACTAACGCCAAGTAAAGTGAGGAAGCCACCAAGCGTTAGTGGCACTGAACTGATGCCTGTTTTGGCTATGACGCTGCCTTGAAACAACCCCACGAATGTTCCAGCTAACAAAGCCAACAGAACCCCCAGGAAGGCTGAATCTCCCCCAAACTTAACCGCCACCAGTCCGCCAACCGTGTACACGCCGATTGTCGACAGATCAAATTCTTTGACCATCATTGAGAGTCCGACTGCCAACGCGAGCAGACCGAGTGATGCGAAATTCTGAAGCGCACCAAACGCCGTAAATGATGTCGGGCTTGTTGACGAATAAAGCGGCGACGCGAGTACCGCAATAAGTACTGCCAGAAAGATCAGCAGCGGCAGATTGCCGAAGAGCCACTTTCGTCCGCCCAACACTCGTCCGCGATGCCCGCTCATTTCCCCTCACGGCTTGAATTGAGATGTAGAGCCACAACCATTCCCGTCACAATCAATCCTTTTAGAAGTATCTGAACGCCAGTGCTGTATCCGCGGAGGAGGAGCAGGTCGGTAACTGTCGCGATAACGAGCGCACCTATCAATGCCCGCCAAACGGATCCGTGCCCACCGGCGATTGCAGTTCCCCCAACCAACGCTGCGGCAATGGCATCGTAGTTCAGAGTTCCATTATTGAGCAACAGGGATGCGGAGTGGTTGAAGGCTCCAAGCATGATTCCAGCTAGTGCCGCGCATGCTCCGGCAATGGCGAAGACCCTTGCCCCAATCGCACCTAGCGGAAGGCCTGCTGCGCGAGCGGCAGAACGGCTTTCACCAGTTAAGTAGATCTCCCGCCCGTACTTTGTCCTCCGCATGAAAAGCTCCGCCCCAGTAACCAGCGCGAGAAGAATATAGAAGCCCAGCGGAACTCCCAGTAGCGTCTCGTTCAGAAACTCAAATGAATCAGAATCTGGAGTGATCGTGGTCCCACCTGATACCGCGACCGCAATACCTTGCTGAATACCGCCAGCAGCGATTGTAAGGATGATCGGGTTTGCTGCCCATGCGCCAATTGCCAATCCCTGCACCACTCCAATTAGGCAGCCCAGGGTGAGGGTCATGAGAATCGAAGCAACCACTCCAAATTGCAAACCAAAAATAAACAACATGGCAGTGACCGTCGCCGTCGTTCCAAGCGAAAGAGAGACGAACGAACCGCTGATCATGATGATCGTCATGCCTACGGCGACTATTCCAACGAAAGTCGTTGAACCAAGGACGGCTCGGAAGTTGTTGAGCGTTAAGAAACCATGAGTAGTCACGGCGCCAAGAACCAGGACGATGGCAGCGGCTACTCCGAGGACTTGTAGTACACGAAGGAGCAGAACACGGCGCCGAGACTTGGCCGACATAACAGTGGGGGTTGCGGAAGCTGATGACATCATCTAGCTTGACGCTCCAGGCGTATGCGTCATGTCAGAGAGAATGTGGTGACCGTCAACGTCTGCGCGCACATTCTGGCTTACGACTTTGCCGCCCCGCATCGCGATGACAACGTCCGCAAGATCGAGAATCTCACCGAGCTCGGTCGAGGAAAACACAACCGCCGCGCCGTCTCTTGCGAATTCATGCACCAGCTCATGGATGTCGGCCCTGCCGCGCACATCGACGCCCCGAGTAGGGTCATCAAGTAGAAGGACGTCAATTCCTTCTTGCTCTAGACATCGTCCGATTAGAACTTTCTGTTGGTTTCCGCCACTCAACCTTTCGGCGGGTTCACCAACACGTTTGGGGTCCAAGCCGATAGCGTCACTCATCCGATGCGCCGCGGCCTTCAGTTTGGTAATCATGAGAAAACCCCAGCGACTCAAGCGATCAAGATTTGTCGCATTCAAGTTCTGCTCAATCGACTGCCCTAGGAATAGTCCTTCGCTCTTACGGTCGCCAGGAACGTAGGCGATCCCAGCTCGCTGAGATTCTCTCGGAGAACCTAACGGCACCACTTGGCCGTCGACAGCTACACGACCATGCGCCTGCGGATCGAGTCCACCAAGCGCCCTCAGCACATCCGTAGTTCCAGATCCAATTTGTCCAGCAAGCGCATAGATAGTGCCTGCCCGAGCCTCGAATTCAACGCCCTGTGTCCGACGACCGGCAGAGAGACCTTCCACTTCCAACCGCACCTCGTTGTTGTGGTCAGGGCTCACGGAGCGAGCCCCGTGCGCGACCGCCTCCCCGAGCATCATCTCTACAAGAGATCCCCCGGTCAACTCCTTACGATCTGCCGTTCCGACGACACGGCCATCTCGCATCACAGTAACTCGAGCACAAAGTTCCATTACTTCGTCCAAACGGTGAGACACATAGATAACCCCACGCCCTGTCTCGGTCACTCTCCGGATTGCTGTGAATACGTGCTCAATATCAACGCTACTCAAAGTCGCGGTCGGTTCGTCCAGGATTAGAACGTTTGCCTCACGCCCAAGCGCTCGAGCGATCTCCAAGAGTTGACGCTGGCCCAGCGACAAAGTTTCAACCTCGTCCAAAGGGTCCAGATCAGTCAAACCAACGGTGTCGAGGAGATCTCGCGCACGCGCCCGTCCGGAACCTCGTCGACGTAGAAAAGGCTGATCGATGTTACCTAGAACCAGGTTTTCCAGCACCGTCAATGCCGGCACGACACTAAGTTCCTGGTCAACCAGTGCAATTCCATGAGACTGCCCATCGCGGACGGACGTGAAGGCAACTTCACGTCCGTCCAACAACAAGCGACCGGAATCTGGGTAGATCAGCCCTGAGAGCATCTTCACAACTGTGCTCTTGCCAGCACCATTGTGTCCGCACAAACCGTGAACCTCGCCCGCCTCGACATTGAAGCTGACGTCTTCAGCTGCACGAATCGCTCCGTAGCTCCGAGAAAGTCCGTCTACTTGGAGCAACATTACCGACTCGATTTGCTAATCACGCGGTTCTCTACCCAGGTATCGACGTTAGCCTTGCGAACACACTTCCCTGTGTTTGTCCAAGTTTTGTCTGGTGACCTTGAACTCCGGCACGACTACAGTTTTCGGAACTGTTTCACCACTGAGCTGCTTGATGGCTGTGTCGGCAGTGTAGTCGGCTTGCGTCGGCGGATCCTCGGTTCCTGTCGCGAAAAGCTGACCGTTTTCCATCGACTTCACGCCAACCTTTGAGCAATTTGTGCTGACGACGACTAGATCGCCTTTCTTTGAGCCAACCGTTATTCCCGCCTGCTTTGCCGCTTCGATAACTGGAACTGCCATATAGTCAGCTTCCGTGCGGATCCCTTGTAGTCCATCGGATCCATACTTGGCAAACAACTGTTGAGCAATTTTACCGCTCTGTACGCCGTCCCAGTCTCCGTCCTGGACTTCTACGGTCTTGTACTGAGGAGCTTTGCTCATAGCCTCTTCAAACCCGGCCTGGCGGTCTTCGACCATTTGCGTACCCGCGGTACCAGTGATGACGGCAATGTCTCCCTGTTGGACACCGGCTTCCTTTAGGCCGGCAATCATGCTCTCGCCAGCGAAGCGACCAAGGGCCGTATTGTCGGCGACAACCTGGGAAGAACCGTCGTCGAGGATTGACTCATCCAACGTACTATCCAAATAGAGCACTGGGATGCCAGCCTGCTGCGCCTTCTTAACCGAGCCAATCAAGGCCGTATCGTTTGACGCGTACAGGATAAACAAATCCGGGTTCTGCGCGATTGCTTGATTTGCTTGCTGGACAGCGAGAACCGCGTCGAAGTCGTTCTCCAAAACGTTAACGCTGGCGCCCTTATCCTCAAGGGTTCCAACTAGGCGATCATTGAAGACCTTGCACCAGGGATTCGCCGAACCACAGGCAACCAAGGTGACTTTCTTGCCTTCGAGGCTCCCTGTGGAGCCCGAGCTATCAGTAGAACTCGAATCAGATCCACAACCAGCCACCGCTACCACCGCGACCAACCCAAGTGCGATACAGCAGGATATGAGCCACAATCGCCCGCGGGAATACGTGGATGACGATCCGTCTCTTGTGCTTAATTTAAACATGTCTCCTCCTCTTGTTCCTGACTAGTAACTCGACACCAACTAGGCTGAATCGCCCACTTTCTCTAATCATGTAAGTCCTCTTCTAAAGCTTCGCGGAGATGGCGTGTCGCGTCTTCATCTACCTGCCGGCGCTGTCGTCCCGCTTCGACACCGACTAGAACTACGCCATAGCTACTCCGAGCCTCTTCCTCAGACACCCAACCCTCGCTGACGTCGTGACAAACCAGCGCCGGGGCACGCGTGAGCGGGTCGCCATACCCACCCCCCCCAGGGGTGATTGAAACGAGCCTCACGTTAGGCTCGATTTCAATCGCGTCAACCATCTCAACATCCGTCCGGTCACCGGCTTCGTTGAGCTTCCAAGCGTCCGCCGGCTTGCCGCCCTTGCCACCCCGGACCCCCCGCGGCGGATTCTCATGTCCGTCGACGGAGTAGGCAACTGTCATGGGTTCGTTCTTGCACGAATAAATGACTTTCGAACCGAGTCCCCCACGCTGACGTCCGGCCCCTGCCGAGTCCCGTATCAGGCGCTTCTCCCAAACCTGCAGGGGATACTTCTGTTCGTCGATCTCCGTGCTGTCGTGATACATCAATGAAGCTGCGACGGGCAAGTAGTAAGTGGGCCAGCCGTCGGCCTCTGGGCCACCTGGACCTCCGGTACTCCCGAGAAAAATTTGGTTGATGTAGGGCGCCCCGCCGTAGCGTTCGTCTTTACCCGAGATCACTCCGTACGAGATGCCCATTCCGAGCCCTCCTTCGGCGAGTCCCAAACCCTCGCCAAGCGTGGCAAAGGCAGCTTGCGTCAGACAGACCAAGCGGTCGGCAACGTTTGTTGTCGCCATCGAGCACGAGTGCGGAAACTCGGGAATCCCGGCCACGCAGCCCTCCCGCAGCTTGACGCTGATTCGACGGAAACTGCCAGCATTGTGCGGCACATCCGGATCAATTGAGTTGAATACTCCAGTAATGACGTTATTTGTCGCACACGCCTGGGATTCGTTCAGTCCACCAGGGTAGTTATCCGGATTGTCGCGCAGATCGATCTCAATTCTTCCACCTTCGCCGTCAATGCTCATCTCGACTTTTAGTGGAATACCGTCAGGCACTCCTACATACGGGTCGTGTGTTGCGCTACCGACGACTTCCGCGGTTGGTAGCTCTTGGATCGCTTGGGTAATTCGCCGTTCACTGTAGTCAAACCACTCCCGAACGAAGGCGCGGACGGTTTCGAGCCCGTACTTCGCGCAAAGGTCCTTGAGACGGCGCTCAGCGATTCGGGCGGCGCCCAAAGTGGCGAGATAGTCTCCATACCATTGCTCAGGCACTCGGATCCTGCGACGACACATCCGAATTATGTCCTCATTATCCTGATAGTCACGCTGGACCGTGACGCATGGAAAAATCAGTGCGCCCTCTTCATAAACATCTCGGGCACCGGGCATATACGTGGTTGGAAGGGCGTTCCCGCAATCCGCCTGGTGGGCTTTCGCACATGCCGTGAAGACGTGCTCGCCCTCATAGAAGACTGGCACCAATATTGCGTGATCTGCAGCATGAGTGTTGCCTAAATACGGGTCGTTATGAAGGTACGCGTCGCCTTCTGAGAATTCTGGATGGAGTTCAGTCATCGCTTTGGCGAGAAGTTCCGTTCCGATCACATGAACTGGCAAGCCCTCGGCAGACGCCAACAGCTCATTCTCAGAGGTAATCAATGAGCAAGAGAAGTCCCGAGCTGTGTTGAGCACGGCAGATCTGCCTGAGCGGAGCAGAGTGTTGGTCATCTCTCGCACTACGCTCTCCATCCGGTTGGCTAGAACGGCAAGGAGCACACCGTCTATAGTCTTGGTCTCTTCTTCAGTCGCATCCGAAGTTTGTGATGAAGTCATCTGACCTCCTTTGGGGCTTCTCGTTCCATCATGTAGTCACCGTGCTCATTCACCACGGCGCTCCAGCCGGGGTAGACAACAACCGTTGTCGTCGGTTCTTGGATCACGCTTGGACCGGTGATGCGGTCACCGTGAGTGAGCATTGAGCCATGGTGGCGGCTCGTGTCCTCAGCAGTCTCATCTCCAAACCATGCTGGGGACGTCCACGACTCCCTATCGGCACTTCCTTTTTCAGAAACTAGATCGAGAGGTGACTCGGGTAGCATGGCGGTGGCACGCGCTTTCCAGTAAATGCATTCAACATGCTGGCCCGGTTCGGAAACGCCGAACACCCGCTCATGAGCAGCGTGGAAACTTTCTACCAAGTGCTCGACCTCGGACTCACCTTTGACCTGGTCGAAATTGATGGGAACTTCAAGTTCCCATGCCTGATATGGGTATCGAGCCTCGACGAAGAACTCGCGACGACGCTGGTCAGTCGGGGTCTTAAGTCGCTCGAAGAATTCGTTCATTTCTTCGCCGAGACTCAAAAGTGTGTTGTTAATACCTTCGAAATCGAACTCATTGGTATCAGTTCGCTTGCTAGCACTGAACTCGCTGACGATGTTGGAGAAAAGACCCCCACAAGCCGAGAGAGTTCCGGCGGTTCGGGGTACTAGGACTCGCTCACACCCGAGCGTATCGGCGATTCGACCGATCGTCATCCCACCAGCTCCACCGCCTGCGACAATTAGAGACTCCCGTGGGTCAATTCCTTCGTTGATGGTGATGTCGCTGATCGCACTCACCATGTGCTCGTTGGCCAACGTAAGTATGGCGTGAGCGGCCTGCTCAACCGACATGTTCAGAGGCTCGGCAATCTCCTTTTGTATTGCTTCCCGGGCGCTCTCTGAGGAAAGGTGAATTCTGCCTGCGAGGAAGTACTTTGGGTCAATATAGCCAAGCACGACTGCCGCATCAGTAACCGTCGGTTTTGTGCCACCCTTGCCATAGCATGCCGGACCAGGATCGGCACCAGCACTCTGCGGCCCTGCCCTCAGGAGACCGCCCGGATCGATCCAAGCGATGCTGCCGCCACCTGCTCCGATGTTCTTTACGTCTACAGCCGAAAGGCCGGTCATGTGTCCGGTGTACTGTTCTCCCAACCAAGTTTCGCGCGAGAATTTGATGTAGCCATCACGTATCAAGCTGACATCGAAGCTTGTTCCTCCCATATCGCAAATGATCACCCCCGCCTCGTCCGACCCTGCATAGGCGCGACCAGCGATCGGAGCCATGGCGGGGGCAGAATTAACCGAGTAGATCGGACGATCTGCAACTTGATCGGCAGTCAGGACGCCTCCGAAGGAAGTTCCAACTAGAAGTTCACCTCCAAGACCGGCCTCTCGCAAGTCGTTTTCCATTTGGTGGAGGTGGACTTGCATGAGGGGTTTTAACGAAGCGTCGATCGAGGCCGACGATGCGCGGCGATATTCCCTGATAATCGGGTTCAACGCGTGAGACAAGGTGAACGGAACATTGGGCAACTGAACCGAAAGAAGCTCGCCTATGCGCTGTTCGTGTATCGGATTCATTATCGACCAGAGCAAGCAAACCGACACGGCTTCGATTTCTAGGTGTTTGAGGTCAGCGATGATGGCGGCAACTAACTCCTCGTTGAGGGCGACCACTACATTGCCTTCCGCGTCGATCCGTTCTTCAATTTCGAATGTGAGGTGCTTTGGAATGTACGGCTCGGGATAGGTGTGACGAAAATCGAACGGGTTCAGCTTCCCCCCCTCGCGTAGAACCAACGTGTCGGGGTGACCTGCGGTAGTGATGAACGCCGTCTTCGCTGTAGAGCCAGTGAGGATCGCGTTGGTCGTATGTGTCGTTCCGTAAACGAACAATTCCGTCTCGTTTAGAAGTTCCTCCAAGCTCAAGTCGTGGCTTGCGGCCTCGACCTGAAGCGCCTCTGCGACGCCATCAAAGATACGCTCGGGGGTGGTAGCCGCTTTATTGATCCAGAGTTCTCCAGAGCTATCATTCGCCACGACGACGTCGCTGAACGTACCTCCTGTGTCAACTGCAATTCGAAAGCTCACGATAGCCACATCCAATGGTCCCTCTGGGCCCGGGTTCGGACAAATGAAGTTCCACAAGAGGACAAATCGGACTGAAACTCTCGCCTTCGGAAATCAGGGATTTCGTTGTAGGTGTGATTCATCAATAGCTCGGGGGGCTAATGGCCCATACAACCTGGGCGGGGCTATCACCCGTGTTGCTGAGTCGGTGGGGTATCGAGCTCCGATAAAAGATGCTGTCTCCTTTGACCAGTTCAAAATCGTCCGTTCCAAGCTGAAGCGAGACACAGCCTTCGATGACCAAGAGAAGTTCATCCGAGTCTCCATGCGCGTAAGCCTCCGGTCCGGTCGAACCGTCGACTTCAAAGTCTCCGACAAAGACCTCGAGATGCTTGAGCAGTCCCGGCGTCAAGAGAGCCTTTCGAGCACCTTCATCTAACGAGAGGTATTTCAGATCTGTAGCTCGGGTCAGATGGGGGCGCTCGGCTAGATCGGGCTCAAACAACTCGACCATGCTCATGCCTAGAGCCTCCGTGATGCGCTTTAGCGAATCAACGCTGCCACGGGCCCGGTCGCGTTCAATCTGACTGAGATAGCTCTCGCTGACTCCGGCTCTCTGGGCGACTTCCTTGAGTGTCACCTGCCGGAGTTTTCGAGCCCTTCGTAGTCGGGCACCGGCGCCGCTTTGGTCGGCTCGGATGGAAGATGGGTTTGATACGCGCTTGATTCCCGCCAAAGTACCACAGAGACTTTTCAAAATCAACTAGAGATTGAATAATGATCAAAGTTTCTGCACATGAGGGCTTAGTGCATCCTTATGGGCCAGGGGTTGGCCCTATCCGACGATGTGAGCGACCTTCCCCCAAATAGGTTGACGCGCAGATTCCGCCCCCAGAATGAGATGGTCTGACGGTGGTCCCGAAGGACATAGCGGGGACAGGATTCGAACCTGTGACCTTCGGGTTATGAGATCTCTTCGGGGTGGTCTGTCGAGAGCTTCACGGCTGTCTAATGCGGTCTCGGATGCCCTGAAGTGAGCTGAGCCTCGCTTGGTTCGGTACCACCGGTGGTACCGCGACGTTTGGCACATTCCAAACATGGCCCCGATGAAAGCAGAAAGGCTGCTGTCGAAAGCGGACTGGCTCCAGAGCGCCAAGAGCCACCTCCATCCTGGCCGCCTTCGGCCTCACCGAATCCTCCAAGAGACGAGACAAATCCCGGCAAGGGCTCCCGAAGACCTAGACTGCCGTCATGCCAAAGGCTTGGGGAATAGCGGGCACGCAGGCTTTGCTTCGGCCTTCGGATGTACCGAGGACGCCGCGACGTTCAGCGATGAGGCCAGTTTGTATCTCCTGGAGACGCGCGACTTCGTGCCACAGGCGCCGGCCGGCGGGCTCAGTGAGCGACTTACTCGCAAACTGGGGCTCCCGAGCTGCGGCACCCCCTAGCCTTGAACTTGGATGCAGGTACCGGTTCCAATGGGAATTGAGTCCCAAAACGAACATTTTCCTCCGCGATCAGTCTCGTGACCCCCAAGCAACGGCAGGCGGAATAGACCGACGCGAACGAACGAACCAAGCTCAAAGGAAATAGCAATATGAGCAGCTGTGAAGTTTGCGGTAACAAACTGAAGCTTGGCCGGCGTATCTCGGGCAAAAAGATGTGTGCGAAGTGCGAAGAGAAGTTGTCTTCGGAGCGCCGAGCGAAGCTTGAAGAGCTCGAGGAGGACTTGGCACCCGTGCGTGAGGGACCCGTCGCGGCCATCCCAGCGAGGTGGTCGACGAAGGGCGCTGCCTCGCCCCGACCCTGATCGAGCATCCGGACCGCAAGGCGAACGTCTGGTGCGAGGAGATCTTCGGTCCGGTCGCCACAGTCGATCGTTTCACCGATTTCGACGAAGCGCTGAGGATGGCTAACGATTCAAAGTTCGGCCTGCAGGCTGGTGTGTTCACCCGCGACATTCGCAACGGCCTGAAAGCCGCAAACACGCTCGAGTTCGGGGGGGTACTGATCAATGAGGTCCCCACCTTTCGTGCCGACCAGCAGCCCTATGGCGGTACCAAGGACTCCGGTAACACACGCGAAGGACCCGCTTACTCGATCGTGGAACTCACCGAGGAACGCATGGTCACCTTCCAAGGATGATGGGCCTCAGGCAGGGCACTCCCGTCGGCTGCTTGCCCCGGTGAACCGACGCACGGTGACTTCCATATTGGATTTCGACTCAGGGTACTTCCCAGTTGAAACGGTGGGTATGGATGTCCAGGTAGACCAGTTTCTCCATCTCCTTGACTCCTTCGAGACTGCCGATCTGATGGTTCACAAGGTCGAGAAGCTCACTGGGTTCGCGGCAGACCACCTCGACCAGCAGGTCAAACAGGCCGGCCGTGTGGACCACGTAAATGACAGCGGCCTCCTGGCTGATGCGATCAGCCAATTTCCGCAGGTCGCCTTCGGCCCGGATGCCTAGCATCGCCATCACCGGCATTCCGAGCCGCAGAGGATCGGTAACCCCGACGATCTGCAGGACCTCCTGCGCGATCAACCGCCGGACCCGCTGGCGGGTAGCCGGCGCGGACAGACCCACTTTCGGGCCGAGATCGGTGTAGGACATCCGCCCGTCAGCCTGCAGTTCGGACAGGATCGCCTTGTCCAGCTCGTCCAGAGAGATGGGTTTCGGGCTTTCGCCGCTGGATCGGGGTTGGCTCACCATTGGATTTATATCCTGCTGACAGTCACGACCTGTTCAGACAGTCTTTTCCTCTTCAATTGAATTCGCTCCGTCTACCACCAGCAACTGGCCAGTGGTGTAGGAGGCCGCTGGCATCGCCAGGCCGGCGATTGCGGATGCCACCTCGGCGGGTGTGCCCGACCGGCCCAAAGGTGTCGCGTTTCCCATTGCCAATTCATGCTTGGTGGATGATGGTGTCGCAATCCATCCCGGAGCCACAGCATTCACCGTGATTCCCCTGCCGGCGACTTCGATCGCCAGGGCCCTGGTCAAACCGACCATTCCCGCTTTCGCCGCGTGATACGCCGCATCTCCCGCATAGGCGGTGACCGGGCCGGAAGTCGAAGCGACGTTGATGATCCGCCCGAAGCCCTCTTCGAACATTGGGCCGAGCGCCGCCCGGGTCACGTTGAAGGCGGTGGTCAGGTTGCGGTTGATCGTCGAATGCCACTGCTCGTCACTCATCTCGGCCAAGCTCGCGGGTGACTCTGGATCCGAGATCGCGGTCATCCCGGCGTTGTTGACCAGCACGTCGAGCCGGCCAAGGCCTTTGACCACTGAACGGACCGCGCCTGAGGCGAAATCGGGATAGGTGAGGTCCCCGGTTGCCGTAGCCACCTCAATACCTTCCGCCCGTAGTACATCGGCTCGTTCCTCGATCCGGTCCGTGGTGGCTGCGATGACGACCGATGCGCCGAGCCGGCCCAACGACCTGGCGGTCGCGAAACCGATGCCATCGGCACTACCTGCGCCGGTAATCAGCGCGACCCGCCCTTTCAGGTCGAACCCGGTGCCCCTCACGTTCCGACTAGGTCCGCCGCCGCCTGGTGGAAGACCTCAGTGTGGAGATCGACGTCTTCAGCCGTGGTTGCCGGACACATCAATGCCATAGCGTGAAAGGGGGTCAGGAGAATGCCTCGGTTCGCGAGGTAGATATGCATGTAGTCATCAAGGTCGGGATTGTGCGCGGCCGCAGACTCGGTGCCGTTGCGCGGGGCCGGCGAAGTGAAGCGATATTCCGCACGGGCGCCGAGCTGACGGATCGACCAGGGAAGTTCGTATTTGTCGAAAGCGGATTCGACTCCATCTACGAACCGGGTCGCCAGGTCAGTCATGCCGACGAAAGCATCGTCGGTAAGGACCTCGCCGAGAGTCGCACGCATGGCCGCAACCGAAACCGGGTTGCCGGCCAGGGTGCCACCGACTCCACCCGTGTCGATCAGATCAAGGTCCTTCAGGGATTCGATCCTTTCTACCAGCTCGCCCGAGAGTCCGTAGGCGCCGCACGGAATTCCCCCGCCCATCGCCTTGCCGATCGTGAGCACGTCGGGCTGCAGCCCCTCGCTCGCGGTCATGCCGCCCGGTCCGGCGGAGAAGGTGTGGGTTTCGTCGATGATCAGCAGGGTCCCGTGCTCGCGGGTCAGCTCGCGCACACCGTCGAGGTATCCGTCCTCTGGCAGAATGATGCCAATATTGGTAAGCGCCGGCTCCATCAGGACAGCCGCGACGTCACCGTGGGCGAGCTGCCTCTCAAGAGCATCGAGATCGTTGAATTCCGCCACTCGGCTGGTCTGGGTGACGTCGACCGGAGCCCCGACGTTGCCTTCGCGGGATTCACCCTCTCCATCGGGTCCGACCACGATCAGCGACTCGTCTACCGACCCGTGGTAGCAGTAGCTGTTGACCAGAATCTTGGGACGACCGGATAGGGCCCGGACCAGACGGATCGCCCAGCGGTTGGCGTCAGTAGCGGAAAGAGAAAAGCTCCAGAGTGGAATGCCGAAACGACGGGTCAGTTCCTCTCCAACCCATTCGGCATCCTCGGTCGGCATCATCGCGGTCGCGCCTCCCAGTTCCCCGAACCGTCTCTGTACGGCCTCGACGGTGGCCTCGGGCGAATGTCCCGCCATCGCCCCGGTATCGCCCAAACAGAGATCGAGGTAGGTGTTGTTGTCGATATCGGTGACTTTGGCACCACGCGCAGTGTCGAGATATACCGGGTGGCCGGCCGCGGACTTGTTCATCCAGGTCATTGGGACCTTGCCGAAAAGATGGGTCGCATTTTCGTAGGCAGCACGGGAGCGGAGGTGGCTCCCGGCGAAGGTGGCCCGTTCCTTCGTGAGAAGTTCTTGAAGTCGAGTTTCGTTGATCATCTAATCTTCTGCCTTCTTTTCGATTGTGGTCACGATGGTATCTGTCGTATTTTCAACAATAGCACAGGTATTCTGTTGCGACAACCTCCCAATTTGTGATCGGTCGGATACTGGCAGCGGCCAAAGAGAAGTGCCGACTTTCGGGCCGCCCAAAAGCCTTAAGGCGGGATCGAGGACTCCGGGCACTACCTTGAAGGTCCCGCCTACGCGGTTGTAGCCCCGCTCAACAAAGTCGACGCTTTTGTCGGTCGTGAGTCGAATCATGCCGAGACCGATCGGGCTTTCGGCCCCGGCTTCGCCCGTGATTGGAAGTTCTTCTATCAAGAATCAGAAACAGGGCGGCCGCGGCGATCAGCAATCCCGTGGCCGACTGAAGGACTTCCGGTCTTCATGCTCTTCCCCCAACTGGACATTTCAAGGGCGGGCGCCGGAGCGCCCGCCCTTGAACATGTTCCGATTCTGACTGCTCGGCTATCGGAAGGCCGAGCGTGTTGCCGGTATCCGGGGGAATCCACTTCCGCTTTGACACAACAATCACTCGCTCTTTTCGTGAACCGTCCGCGTTGTCGGGGTCGCTGGCGTTACGTGCGGCGTTTTAGGAACGTGTCTTCTGTGACTGGTCAGGTGGACTTGTGCCGTTGCTATGCGCTGGCACCCTCGGGCTCTTGTGCGCGGACGAGTCCGCCTGGACGGATAAGCGGTACCAGGATTACCAGCGACAGAACGAAAGCATCGCGATATGCCTGGAGCGCATCGGGGAGAGTCGCCTGGAGGCAAATTTCTACTGCACCGAGGAAGAATCCGCCAGCTACTGCTCCCGGGAGACTTCCCAGGCCACCGATCGTCGCAGCTATGAAAGCTTTGATCACCGGAATATCACCAAGGTGTGGGTCAACGGAGCCACGTTTCGCCACCAGCAGGACCCCCGCCACTCCGGCCAGGAGTCCGGACAGGCCAAACGCGCCGGCAATCACGACGTTCGCTCTGATTCCCATCAGACGCGCTATGTCGAAATCCGCAGCAGCGGCACGAATGCTGATGCCGCCCTTGGTCTTCTGGAAAAAGACCACCAAGCTCACCAGTGCAACTACCGTCGCCCCGATCGTTACCAAGTCGACGACGCCCACCTGTACTCCACCCAACTGCAGCGATCCCTCGATCCAGGATGGAACGTTGACGCTCTTCGCTCTGGCAGAAATGAAGACCTGGAACATGGTCACCATGATCAGATTGATCGCGTAGCTACTCAGAATAAGGATTGCGAAGTTGGCTCCCCGTAACGGTCGGAACCCGATTCGCTCCATCAACATGGCCGCTACCGTCGAAGCCACAATTGCCAAGATTACCGCGACCGCGAACGGCATACCCGCCGAGATGGCGAAGTACATCGCATAGCCGGCAGTGGTCAACAACGCTCCGTGAGCAAAGTTGATCAACTGAAGGATGCTGTAGACGATTGCCAGCCCAAGTGCCAGCAGGGCGTAAATACCACCGAGGCTGAGCGCATTGATCACATTCTGAATTACCTGATCCATGTCAGACGCCCTGCATTGTGCCGAAATAAGCGGCTTCCAGGTCACCGGAACTAGCGAGCTCCTCGGTGGTGCCGTCCATTTCTACTCTTCCAGCCGAGAGCACATAAGCTCGGTCGGCTACATCCATAGCACGATCGACATTCTGTTCCACCAATAGAATCGTCATGCCCTGCTCTCCAAGTTTCTGAATAATTTCGAATATTTGCTCGGTTATCAGAGGCGCGAGACCCAACGAGGGTTCGTCGAGCATGAGTACCTTCGGACGAGACATCAAAGCCCTGCCCAAGGCGAGCTGCTGTTGCTCGCCACCAGACAATGTGTCGCCCATCTGACTCTTGCGTTCATTCAGAATCGGAAACAATTCAAACATTTCATCCTGCCGTTGAAGTCGCTCCGACCGGCTGACACCTGGCCCTGAACCTATTGAGAGGTTCTCCTGAACAGAAAGCCCTCCGAATATCCGGCGTCCTTCAGGGGAAAGGGTCAGTCCGGCGTTCATCAGCCGTTCCGGTGGTTTCGCCGTCGCGTCCGTCCCATCTAGCGTCACCCGTCCCCCATTCGGCTTGACCAATCCCATGATTGCGTTGAGCGTGCTCGACTTGCCCGCCCCGTTGTTGCCAATGAGAGCAACTATCTCGCCTGGATATACGGACAGGCTCACCCCATGCGTAGCCGCGATGGCGCCATAAGAAACTGAAAGATCTTCAATTTCCAGTAATGGCCTAATGGTAGGCCTGTCCGTATCCACTTTCATGCTCGTTTCCGGGTCCTACTTTGACGGCGGAATATCGCTCGGCGAAGGGATGATGGTGTCGATCAGCTCTGGAGCCCCGTCTTTGGGCTTGAGCAGGTAGACCGTCTTCAACGGCATCCGGTTTGATCCCGGATAGTCGTATGAAATCTTGCCGGTTACACTCTGAACATTCTTTAGGCTCGCAATTGCGTCCCTTACTGGGGCACCGTCAGTCGACCCAGCATCGCGCACAGCAGCGTCGATGACCTTGACAGCATCGCCACCCAGACCGGCGTAGCTTGCCTCAGGTTTAGATCCCGTGGCTTCCGTAAAGCCCTTGACGAATTTCGCGTACGGAGTACCGGGAGCATCGAAAGCCGAAGCTGTCAACACGGTCCCATCAATCTTGTCACCCAGTGCGTACACGCCGGGAGTATCAATGGCGTCAGCAGCCCATACCGGCACCTTGGATCCCGCTGATCTCAACTTCTTGACAAAAGCAGGGAAATCCGGCTCGTATGCAGCAGTCATGATGATGTCGGGCTGCGGGTTCAGGTTCTGAATGTCGGTGACAGTTACGCTGAAATCTTGCTGACCCAGGTCGTATTGGGCTTCACCAACGATCTCACCCCCGGCTTCCGTGAACACCTCCGCGAAATAGTCGGGTACGTCCTCAGTGTAAGTAGAGTCATTTGACTTCAACAAGAACGCGGTCTTGATGCCCTGGTCTGCGGCGTACTTTCCGAGCACCGCAGCGTCGGAGTTGTCACCAAAGGCGATGCCAAACATGTAGTCGCCGACTTTGTCGGTCATCCCTGGGACAGTCCCAGCCGACATCATTGGAATCCCTGCCTGCTGCCCCACAGCACCACCGGCGACTGCCAAGTCGCCGTCGCCGGGAAGGATCAGGAAGTCGACACCTGAGTCTACGAGTTCCTGAGCAACGGTGACCGTCTTGCCGGCGTCTGACTGGCCATCCCTGACATCTAACTCGATCGGTATTGAACCGTTGAGCCCGCCGGCAGCATTAATTTCATCCACCGCATACTCCAAGCCTGCGATAAACGGTTGATCGAATGGTGCTATGAAGCCGGTTTGCGCAGAAGCCACGCCAATTCTATAGGTATCTCCGCCTCCAGAACCCCCACCGGACTCATTGCTCCCGCATGCCGAAACGCCCAAAACCACCCCGAAACACAGGATTGCGGATGTGGCCAAAGACGCCACCCTACCTCGACTTCCGAATCTCTTAACTAACACTTTTACCTTCCTTTTGATCTGGTTGCGATGTCCTGGACCTTCTACGTCCCAGGTAAGCCTCAATGACCCGGGGATCTTCTTGCACTTCACTGGGACTGCCCATGGCTAGTACTTCACCCGAGTTGAGAACAACGACGCGATCGCACAGCCGACTGATCAGGCGCAGATCGTGATCGATGGTGATGATTCCGAGATCAAACGTCTCATGAACGTGTAGAAGTATTTCGAGAAGCGAATTTGATTCCACCGGAAGCATCCCGGCAGCCGGCTCATCCAACAAAAGATACGAGGGATCGGTGGCCAAAGCTCTGGCTATCTCCACCCGACGCTGATCGCCGTAGGACAGCGTTCCGGCTGTCCGTCCGGCCAGTCCGTTGAGATTCAGCTTCTCAAGCAACTCTTCCGCCTTGTCACGGCGATCGCTTCCCCAGGCACCGCGATCGTGGAGCAGGACTCCAACTTCAATATTCTCCAGGACGCTTAGATGCTCAAAGAGACAAATGTGTTGAAACGTGCGGGCTATACCCGACTTCGCCCTTACGTGCGGCGGAACATCGGTTATGTTGGATCCATCCAGAACTACTTCTCCGTCGGAGGGAATGAGGACGCCGGAAAGCAGATTTACCAAGGTGGTCTTGCCGGACCCGTTCGGACCGATCAGACCAGTTATTTCTCCTCGTAAAGCCTCGAACGTAACACCATTCAGGGCAATGAATCCGCCAAACTTCTTGACGATAGAAGATGCCTTCAGGGAAAGAACACGATGGTCCCCGGAAGATTCGTCGACCACTTTACGGCTCCCGGTGGTTGCGTTTGAGGAACCTGCCGGGCAGGACCTGGTTCAGCTCCCGATAGCCGAAAATCCCCGAAGGCCTGAAGTACAGGGTCAGCAAAATCACCAGGCCCAAACCAAACGTGCTCAGGCCGAAGAGGCTTCCGGTTTCCAGTGGTCCAAGCGACAATCCACTTTCATAAGGCCTGAGAAACTCGGTGATTGCCGTTATCGCTGCCGTACCGGCAATTGCGCCTGAAACCGAGGTCATGCCACCCACCAGCAGCATGGACAAGATTATGAACGTCTGGGTCAGACCGAACGCCTTCGGCGAAAAAGCGCCGATCGTAGTCGCCAGCATGAAGCCCGCCGCACCAGCAATAGCTGCACTTACCGTCCAAGCCAACCAACGATTTCGCTCAATATTGCCTCCGGTTGACCTGCTGGCCACTTCATTCTCCCGGCTCGCCCTGAGCTGAAGCCCCCATCGAGAAGTTTTGAACATTCCCGCCACAAAAGTCGCAATCACAGCGATCGCAAGGGCCCCCTGCACACTCAACAACGGAGGCACACCGTAAAGCGTCGCGGCGCCGCGAGTGAAGGTCGTAGCACTATCGAGCACCACCTGAACGATGATCAAAAAAGCAATCGATGCAATCGCAAAACTGGGAGGGGCCATTCGGGACAAAGGAAGTCCGATCAAGAACCCCACAAAACCGACCACGACCAAAGTGATCAAAATCGCGGGAATGAACTCCAAGTGAGCACTCCCAATAAAGCCCGGTAGATCCGGAAGGGCTTGATCCTTGATCGTGATCGGAAGGACGAGCAAACTTCCACAATAAGCGCCTATTCCCATGAAAGCCGCGTGGCCGAAACTCATGATCCCGCTATTGCCAACAAATATTCCGAGCCCCAAAACGGCAGTCAAAGTAACCAAGAACGTCAAAAGCGTTCTCTGATTTGCCGCACTCCCAAACCCGACAATGAGTTCAACCACAAGAACCAGAACGATCACTGGAAGAACCGAAATGATCAAGCCTTCGCCAAGTGGCGACCTGGAACCTTTCAACCGACCAAACATCAGCGGACGCCGACCACCGAAGAAAAATTCAAATCGGCCACTCAGACCTCATCCAGCACGAGATCGCCATAGGTTTCAGGCCGACGATCCCGGAGCCAATAGTTTTGGGATCGTCGGAGCTCGGACAGCGCATTGAAGTCCAGCTCTTGCACCACCAACTGCTCGTCGGTTCCATCGGCCTTAGCGAGCAGCGATCCATCCGGAGAGGCGACATGGCTGCGTCCAATGAAAGTATGGATTCCGTCCGGCCCAGTGCGATTGGCAACACCCACGTAAAACTGGTTCATCACAGCTGCGGCCTGGCTACAGAGAACCAGAGGGTCAGTTTCGGCACCGATTGCGTTTGGCCCGACGACAAGCTCCGCCCCGTGGATTGCGAGGAGACGGTGGTGCTCCGGATAGAAGAGATCTTGTCCGATGGCGATGCCCACCTTGATGCCATCAATTTCGAAAACCGGGTATTTCGAGTTGCCGGCCTTGTAGTAGTACTTCTCGTTGAAGCCAGGCTCTTCCGGAATATGCATCATCCGCTGCGAGCCGAGGAAGTTTCCGTCCTTGTCGATCGCGATACCAGCGTCGTAGTAGACACCGTCCCTCCGCTTTTCATAGATCGAGCCGACGATCGCAATTCCGTATTCGCGAGCCAGGTTGCAAAACGCCTGAGTTGACGGACCGTCTGGCACTTCTTCGGCCAGTTCCATCCATTTTGATTCTGCGCGGTATTGAGGGAAGAACGGGAGGCAAGTGAGATCGGGCAGCACAATCAGCCCAGCTCCTTGCTGGCTGGCATCGGCCACGTAGCGCTCAACCTTCTCAAGGGCTTGGGCCTTGGTCTCATCGGTTGCAAGTTGAGCTAATGCAATGGTCATTCGTCGTGACATCGAGCCGCCTTTCCCTAGTAATGGTGATCCACTCACACCTCGAACCGCATAGTAGGTCGCAACTGGCATAAGGTCAAGGGCCAGTTTGAATACTTCAAATAGGTCCAGTCGCTTTTACGAGTTGCCGCTGTTCGTTGATCGAGCGGCCTCCATACCTCTGCGCCAGCAGCTGGCGAACGCGCTGCGGGATAGCATCAAGGCCGGTCATCTTGGTCCTAGAACCCGTTTGCCATCTAGCCGGGCCCTCGCCACTGACCTCGGTGTCTCACGGGGTGTGGTCACCGACGCATACGCGCAATTGGTCGCCGAGGGCTACATCGACCAACGACAGGGCGCCGCTCCGCGGGTACGCAATCTGTCGCAGGTCGAGGTCACCACGACCGGCGACGCAGACTTCAAACCACGGCTCACCCATGAACTAGTCGGCACCGTTCCGGACCTCAGCCTCTTCCCTCGTAAAGAATGGCTGGCTGCGGTTCGCCGCAGCCTGACCGGAATGCCCAACTCGGAGCTGGGATACGGAGATCCGAGAGGTACTCCGGAGATGAGGGAAGAACTGGCCTCATATCTCCGGCGAGTTAGGGGAGTATCGGGTACGGGTGAACGAATAGTGATCACCCACGGTTACACCCAGGGTCTGTCGCTGGCCTGTCGCGTCCTCGTCCGTCGTGGCGCGACTCACATCGCCGTCGAAAACCCGAGCGATGACGATCAGTGGGAAGTGATTCGCCGAGCGGGCCTAGAAGTCGTTCCCTGCCCGGTCGACGAATCCGGCCTAATCGTAGACCGGGTGATCGAAAGGGATGTGGACGCTGTCGTAGCCACGCCGGCCCATCAATTCCCGACCGGAGCTGTCATGGCACCGGAACGCCGTTCCCAGCTTGCCGAATGGGCAGCCAGCAACGGCAAGATTCTCATCGAAGACGACTACGACTCCGCCTACCGGTATGACCGTGACCCGGTCGGAACTATCCAAGGTCTCGCGCCCGAGAGTTGCATTCAGATCGGTTCTGTGTCGAAGCTACTGGCCCCCGCTCTGAGGATGGGTTGGATGATCATTCCGAGTGCTATGACCGGTTCGGTCGCGCGCGAGAGATGGGCCACCGACGGTGGCCACCGCGCGATCGATCAGCGGGCTTTTGTCGAGTTCATCCTAAGCGGCGACCTCGACCGTCATCTCCGCCAAACTCGTCACATCTACCGAACCCGCAGAGACCGGCTGGTCAAGGCACTGGAATCCGCCGTGCCGGATGGCGAAATAAAAGGAATCGCCGCCGGTCTTCACCTCGTACTCAGGCTTCCCCCGGGAGTCGAGGAGGGGATCGTTTGCAAAAAAATGGCTCAAAAGGGTATACATCTGCGGGGAATTGCTACCTACCAAATGGGAACCGAACCGCTGCCCCCGGCACTCGTCGTCGGCTACGGAGCAATTGCCGATGCCTCGCTCGAGATGATCGTCAGAACTCTGGGTCTCGTGATTGACGAGGCCCGACCACCGGCTGATCGGAACTAAGCCGCTGGCAGGGTGAAGCTATCGCGTAGATCTTTCGGGGGGGAGTAATCCCTCCCCCTCGAACGCGGCGGGAGAGTTTCGGCCGAGCCCGTCCATGCTCCTGCAACGTCATACGAACATCAGAGCGAACAAGCCCGGCATCGAAATCAACTCCTTGCCTATTCGTACCAGGACTCTGGAGCGAGCTTCAGGCGTTCACGAAAATCAATGTCGTGCGTGGTGATAAGAAATGCGTCGTGTTCTTTCTCGAGTTCCTCAATCCTGTCCCAGCTGTCCATCATGACATCTGGGTTCCAGAGCACAACTGGCAGGATCCTCTCGCGCATCTTGGAAAGTAGATAGGCCGCATCCGCAAGTAGGAAGAGGCTCTGGGAATCAAGGTGAACCATCAGCGATTGATGACCAGCTGTGTGCCCAGGTGTTTGTACGATCTGGAGTCGCCCGTCGCCGAATACATCTCGATCCCCATCAAGCTCGACCCAGTTGATCGGATCGGCAAAATCATCCTGCACATAGAGGTCTCGCTGGTAAAGAGGAGGGTTACGGGCGAAAGCTAGTTCCGAGCCCTGGACCATTACTTCGGCTTGTCGAAGCTCTCCAAGTCCCCCGGCGTGATCAAAGTGGAGGTGGGATTGAATTACGAGATCTACGTCCGACGGCTTCAGCCCGATTCGACCGAGGGTTGAGGTGAGGTCGTCATCCGCCTCAATCTCCACTTGGAATACCGCTGCGGCGTCCCCAATCCTCGCCTCAGGGTCGGTTGCGAGAGCAGGATGGTAACCGCTGTCGAAGAGGACCACGCCCTCGGCGTGTTTCACTACGTAGAAGAAAGTGGGCATGTAGACGAAGGTTCCTGCGCGTTCGTCGTAAGGGTCGAGTGCTGCCCAATTGGTCATGTCTCCGCCGCATTGAACGGCGTAAACCTTGGGTGACTTATCGGTGTTCATTTTACCTTTTCAAGTTGCTGGCGTATCCAAAAATAATGAGAATATCTCCAGCCAGGGGCGGAGAGGGCCGAGCGTGGCATACTGGAACCGGCTTGTCAAGCATTTCGTATTCAATTGCATGCCGGACTGATTCGGTAGCAAGACCGGGACCTTGGCAACATGTTTCTTTTGTGACGCGCTGAGGATAAATCTGACGCCGCTAGCTGCGGGATCGTTCATACCGATTACTTGAAAGGTGAGCATGGAACCAGTCGACATCGAGCAGGTTGAATCGTGGGACCGAAATCTGATTTTGCATCCCGGAGTGAAGAAGGCTGACTATGAGCCGCAACTGGTGGACCGGGCGGAGGGTTCCTGGTTGGTGATGGCCGACGGTACCCGCCTGTTAGATTTTCACAGTCAGTACGCCTGCACTGGCGTCGGCCATGGTCATCCATCGGTTCGGGCTGCGCTTCATGAGGCTGTGGACAGGCTGGATCACGTGGCCGAGTTGATGACCGCAGAGTCGCGAGCAAGAGCCTCGCATCTCCTACTCAAAGGTACAATGCCCGAATCGGGCTGGGCAGGATCGGTCAGGTTCACGTGCTCAGGGTCTGAGGCCGTCGAAGTCGCATTTCTGCTTGCCCGCTTGCGCACGGGACGCCCTCTCGTTCTCACGAGGCAGACAGCCTTTCACGGCTGGACGACCGGCGCAGGTTCGGCGACAACAATCCCTTACATGAACAATCTGTTTATCGACAGCGAGGAAGTCGTCCACCGACCCGCTCCTGATCCGTCGGTCCGAATCGCGCCATCGGCCTACTGCGAACGCTGCGCCCTGGGCGAGTCCGACGAACACTGCCGCGAACCGGACGGCACTTTGACGTGCGTCGCCGAGACGGAGAAGATGATCAGGTCCTTGGGTGTCGAGAACGTCGCCGCGTATATGACTGAATTCTGGTGTGGAGCCGCCGGCTATCTGGTTCACGAGGACTATCCCAGGCAGATCCGTGAGATGACAAGGCGACTCGGGATCCTTTTGATCGATGACGAAGCCCTTTCCGGAATGGGCCGTACGGGCAAATGGTGGGCCTATGAACACTACGAAGACGCCGAACCGGATCTGATGATTTCTGCTAAAGGTCTGACGAGCGCCGCCGTGCCCTGCGGAGCGGTGATGATGAGTGAGGAGATTGCCGAGTATTTCGCCAGCGGCAAGTTGCACAGCTACAGCACATTTTCCGGACACCCTCTGGCGATGGCTGCGGTGTCTGCAACCATCGAAACGATGCTCTCCGAGTCGATTCCGGAACGGGTAGCGGAGATGGGCAAGAAGCTGACCGCCGGTCTCGAGCGATTGATCGCAATCCATCCGACTGCACAGTCTGTCCGCGGACTTGGTTTGGCAAGGGCACTCGAGCTGGTACGAAATCCGGTCACACTTGAGCGGTGGTTGCCCGAAGACCGTTGGTGGGACCCCTCGGTGGACCCGCAACCCGAACTCAATCCATCGGCCCTGATTGCCGAAGAATGCTTGAAGCGTGGTGTGCATCTCTTCAGTTTTGTACCGAATGCCGTGACCATCAATCCTCCGCTTTGCTTGACTGAATCAGAACTCGACTTTGCCCTTGGGGCCCTTGACGAAGCGCTGAGTGTTCTCGACGAGATGCAGTAGGTGCTTTCCTGGTCTTAATCAGACCCGGGTTCCCACACTTGCCGACGCCGGGCGCAATTTGGTTTCACCCGATTTGACCGGATCGGCACTTGGCACCGCATTTCCAGACAACACTCACGATTGCTCTGCCCTATGTTCGAGTAGCGCACATCCGAAGTAGTCGTAGGCCGCTTTTGGGCAAAACGGCGAAAAGAGGCAAAGATCGTGCGGTGCCGGTCGAGGGAAAAGTCGGCAGCTAGTAGCCCAGCTTCATCGACCACTCGACTGGGGGCTACGTCAGAGACCAGCATCGCTCCGACGTCGAATGAAGCCGCCATTCGTGTCGAAATCCTGGATCCGGCCGGAATATGCGTCGAAAACGTCATTCACGTAGAAGTTCGCTATCCCCTGTGGGCCGCCGACCCCCCCACTCGCGTTCGTACTTGAAACTGGTCGCGGAGGCTGGCACGACCGGGGCCCCGAGCGCGACCCGGACGGTGGTCATCACGGCGGCGAAGGCGACCGTAGAGCGACGAACTGAACCTCTGCAGGCGACGTGTCGAATCACGGAAAACCTGCTTCCTCGAAAGTGGCGCTTCTCATTCGCCAGTGTAAACTCACTGACGCTGGTCAGCCACGCCCCTTCGCGGCTCACAGCTGGACCAACGATGCTAAATGAGAGGCTGACAAAAGATCCAATGGCGGACTCGGAGGATCCAATGGCGGACTCGGAGCCCGTTGACATCAGTCTATGCTTGGACGAAGTGGCTACTCCCGAGAACTTGCCCGCAGACGCTGAGAACCCGGATCATCCATCCGGGCGACAGGGCGACGATTCGGCAACCGGAAGATCACCGTATCTCACCGCACGGGAGGCTGAGGAGATCGTTCTCGATAGCTACGGGTTTGAAGGAGAAGCTGAACGGATCGCCGGGGAGCGAGATGACAACTTTTTGATTCGGGGCAAGAGTGGGACGAAAATATTTCTTAAGGTTGCCCACATCCACGAAGATGAAACCGTCACGAATCTGGTTACCAGCGTTCTGCTGCATGTCGCCGCTGAGGCACCAGAGTTGCCGGTTCAACATGTTGTTCGCGATCGCAAAAGTGAGGCAGAGGTTGAACTGACGACGGGTGATGGATCCAGTCGCAGAGCGAGAGTGACCACCTACCTCGATGGCAGGATCCTCCGAAGCGCGAATCCTGATCGAGAATTACGATTCGAACTCGGTCGAACGCTCGCCACGCTCAATCGTACGTTGCGCACATTCGACCATCCGGGTCTGGATCATCAGCACCTCCTGTGGGATGTCCAGAGGTCGGTCGAGCTGCGAGAACTACTCCAGCCCGCCAGCCGTGGCCATGACTCGCTGGCTCAAAGCCTCGACCTTTTCGATTCTGACGTTCGTCCGCTCATGGAGCGGCTGCGGACACAAGCAGTACATACCGATTTCAGCCGGGACAACATTCTGGTTGACGGAGCGGAAAAGAAGATCGTCGGCATACTCGACTTCGGGGATCTGGTTCGGGCTCCCCTTGCGAACGATCTGGCAATCGCTGCCTACCAGCTCTGGGACCTGGCTGATCCGCTGGAGTCGGCTGCTGCCATCGTCGCCGGGTACCATGAGGTCGATGAACTGCTCGAGAGCGAAGTAGCCCTTCTCTACGACCTCATGCTCATGCGAATCGTTTCGAGAATCATCATTTCCGAATGGCGAGCCGATCGCTTTCCGGAGAATCGTGACTACATCCTGCGAAACAGATCGCAGGCATGGACTGAATTCGACTTTCTTCGCGAAGTGTCCAGGGATCATGTAACTGAACGAATGATGCAAGCCTGTGCGACGGGAAAGCCCTGAAGGGTGAGTAGCTTCGGCAAAGACAGCTCGTCCAGCTCGGAAGGCATGCGAGATTCTGATGCTGAAACGCGTGCCTTGATTTCCCGACGTAGCCAAACACTCGGACCCGCCTACCGACTCTTCTACGACCGGCCAGTTCAGTTCGTTCGAGGTGAAGGTGTGCATCTTTATGACACAGACGGCAAGTCTTACCTGGACGCGTACAACAATGTGCCGTCCGTCGGACATTCACATCCCGCCGTAGTAGCAGCGATCAGTCAACAGGCAGCCACCCTCAACACCCACACGAGGTATCCAGCGGCTCCCATTCTCGATTACGCAGAGCGGCTACTTGCCACGCACTCCATCGGGCTGGAGAACATGATGTTCACCTGCACCGGGAGTGAGGCAATCGATTTGGCTCTGCGCATAGTCAAGTTCAACACCGGAAAAGCGGGCATCGTGGTCACTGCCAATGCGTACCACGGCGTGACCGCTGCCTGTGCCGGAATCTCGCCGAGTCTCGGAACGAATTCCCCACTCGATCCGGGTGTTCGAGTGGTCAGTTTTCCTGACCCGCCGATTGGGGATTCGCGCCAGGAGACAGAGACTTTCGTGGCATCCGTTTCAGAAGCAATCAGTGATCTGGAACGATCCGGTCACGGCTTCGCCGGCTTCGTGGCCGACAGTGTCTTCTCCAGTGACGGCCTTCGTCCCGATCCCGTCGGCCTGCTCTCGGCAGTCAGCAAATTGGTGCGAGCATCAGGCGGCCTTTACGTCGCGGATGAGGTTCAAGCCGGTTTCGGACGGACCGGAGACTCGATGTGGGGATATGAGCGACACGGATTTGAACCGGACGTGGCCGTGATGGGAAAGCCCATGGGAAATGGCATGCCCATCGCTGGAATCGCAGTCAGGGCCGATCTCTTGAGAAAGTTCGGACCCGACATCAGGTACTTCAACACCTTCGGTGGAAACTCTGTTTGTGTGGCAGCTGCGTCGGCTGTACTTGATGTGCTCGAGGATGAGGATCTGAAGGACAATTCTCGAATGGTTGGGCGATACCTTCGGGACGGCCTGCGAGAGCAGTCCAAAGGATTTCCTTTTCTGGGAGATGTTCGTGGAGTAGGTCTGTTCGTCGCGGTCGACGTGGTGGACCCAATCGACGGGCGTACTGCGGACCCGGCACGGGCATCCAGGATCGTCAACGGACTCATGAGCCGAAGAATCCTGATCGGCGCGAGCGGACTTGCCGCGAACACGCTGAAAATCAGACCACCGCTGCCGTTCAGCCGAGAGAACGCGGATCAGTTCATAAATGAATTCACGGATCTCTGCCAAGCGCTTTCCTAAGCGAAAGATTGAATTCAGGTTGCCCGTTGTACGCTAAAGTGGAGCTACATATTGAGAAACCTTTTCAACTATGTAGGCAATCCGGGACCCTGTCGCCACAAGCCCCCAAACTTCGCCCATGCCTAAACAAAAAGAAAACATGGTCGGCACGGTGGTCAAGGCCGCGGCCATCATCGACGCGGTGGCAAAGCGTGGTTCCGCCTCGGCGACAGGCATCGCGGAAGACCTGGGTGAACCGCGCAGCTCGGTCTACAGAATCCTGAAGAGCCTCAAGGAGTTGGGCTACGTAGATCCGGGTTCGAGTTGCGGCAGTTTCAGACTGGGGCTGAAGCTCGTTCGCCTTGGTGGTCAATCCCGGGCGCGCCTCAACATTCGGGACGTTTCACTTCCCGTGATGGAACGCATCCACGACGACACTGGAGAAACTGTCTACCTTTGCCTCCGGGCCGGGAACGAAGCCATGTGCATCGAGCGCCTGGATGGGCACCGGGTTACATCTCTCGCTCTTCAGGTCGGCGGCACACTTCCTCTTCACGTCGGTGCCGGGCCTCGAGCTCTGCTCGCTTTCTCACCGCGTAAATTCTGGCATCAGTACGCAGCCGAAGTCAGACTAAAGGAGCCGGATGGTCGCTCCCATGCGAAGGCGCGGCGGACTGAACTCGCGTCCGGCTTTGTAAGTCGGCCATGTCTCGAAGGCTACGAGTACCCGAGCAATATCCAGGGGTCTCCTTTAAATCGAATACCTGACCCGCTTCGTCTCTCGGGGGGACGCTCGGATACTGGAACGGTTGGCAGTCTGAGCCTGGAGTACTGAACCTCGAGAACCGGCCCGCAGCCGGAACTTGAACTTGACTTTGATCTTGCCCGGCCTCTTCAGCTTGAATTTGACCTTGAATGTCTTCGCTCCTGTCGATCTCCACGTGACGCATAAAGCACCCATAGACGGCCGCCGACATTCTGGCGCTCTCACCGTCGAAGAACTATGGTCCTAGTCCGCTTTGAGCAACACTTTTTCTAACGGTGGGTTGTTTGATATCCCGCCCCTTAAACACAAAACCCCCTGGCGAGAGGGGGCGGTGTGTCGACCTTGCGGTCATAGCGGGGACAGGATTCGAACCTGTGACCTTCGGGTTATGAGCCCGACGAGCTACCTGACTGCTCCACCCCGCGGCGGAATCGACCATTCTAGCAGCGTTAAGAGAGGGCGCTCCTAGGGCTGCTCGGTCGGGCGGATAAGCAGCTCGTTGATCGAGACGTGGGCCGGGCGGGTGACCGCGTATTCGATCGCGTCGGCGATGTCGTGGGCTTCGAGCCTGGTCATGTTCGTGAACCGCTTCTCAATCTGTTCCCGGACCCCGTCACGGTTGTGATCGACCAGTTCCGTCGCTACCGCGCCCGGTTCGATGATCGTGATGCGCACGTGGTCGCGGCTCACTTCCTGGCGGAGTGCTTCGGATGCGGCGCCGACCCCGTGCTTGGTCATGTTGTAGACGGCGGCGCCGGCGCTCGGCACCCGGCCGGCGACCGAGCTGATGTTGACGATGTCAGCGACCTCGCGTTCGGAACTCTCCGCCGCCTGGTAGAGGTGCGGCAGAGCGGCGTGCGTGATGTAAAGCAGGCCCTTGAGGTTGACGTCGATCATGTTGTCCCACTCCTCGGTGGGCGCTCCGTTGACCGGACCGAGCAACATCACGCCGGCGTTGTTGACGACGATGTCGAGCCGGTCGAAATCGCGGACCGTGCGCTCGACCGCGTCGATCGCCTGCTGCTGGTCGGAGACGTCGCCTTCGATCGCCAGAGCCGTGTGTCCGTGCCCGGCGATCTCCTGGGCCAGCTTCTCGATCCGCTCGACCCTTCTCGCGACGAGTGCGACCTTGGCGCCCTGGGTCGCGAGGCTGCGCGCCGTCGCTTCGCCGATTCCACTGCTTGCCCCGGTCACCAGTGCGACCGTGCCCTTCAACCTGTCAGCCATCTCGGAATACCTTTCTTAGCTTGTCTTTCAAACCTACCCACGCGGCGGGTTCGGCAAGCCGTAACGGAACGCATATTCTCTTTGCTTGCCCTCCGCTGACCCCAGCCCCGCATCTCCCCGCCGGGTTGCCGTTATCGACATCGGCACCAACTCGACCCGGCTACTGGTCGCCGACGTCGTTGACGGCCGGGTCAAGGAAGTCGAGCGCCATTCCCGGGTCACCGGCCTCGGCCGCGGCGTCGACCACTCCGGCCAGCTCTCGGCCGAAGGCATCGAAGCGGTATGCATCACGGTCGGGGAGTACATCGCGTCGATCGAACAGCTCGGCGCGATCACTATCTCGGTCATCGCGACCAGCGCCGTCCGTGACGCCGAGAACGGGTCCGCCTTCGCGGCCGAACTCCGGGAACGCTTCGACCTGTCGGCAGAGGTGATCGACGGCGACGAAGAAGCCCGGCTGACCTATCTGGGCTGCATCTCCGAGCGCACCGGCGGCGAGAACCTGATGGTCGTCGACATCGGCGGCGGCTCGACCGAAATCATCATTGGCCGCGGGCACGAACCCGATTTCCACGTTTCACTCCAGGCGGGCGTCGTCCGGCACACCGAGCGGTTCCTGACCAGCGACCCACCGGACGCGGGCGAGCTGGAGAAGCTCGCCGGTGACATCGAGAAGCTGATCGGTGGGGCGATCGGGGACCAGGACCTCGGAACGATCGAAGCGGCCGTCGCCGTGGCCGGGACTCCGACCTCGCTCGCCGCGATCAACCTCGAGCTGGACCCGTACGACCCGCTGGCGGTCGAAGGCCACCGGCTGCCGCTGACCACGATCCAGTGGTGGCTGTCGAGGCTGGCCTCGGCCCCGGTGGCCGAGCGCAAGCTTTTCGTCGGCCTCCACCCCGACCGGGCCGGGGCGATCGTCGCCGGCATCGTGATCCTGATCGAGGTGATGCGGGCCTTCTCGCTCGACGAGATCGAAGTCTCCGAGCACGACATCCTCTACGGCGCCGCGATCCAGGCAGCCGCCCAGTAGCGGCGCCCCCTACTCTTTGTCAGCGCGGAGCCGGGCCTTCTCTTCCGCGAACTCCTCGTCGGTCAGCGCACCACTCTTGTGGAGGGCCGCCAGCCGCTCCAGCCGGTCGAGCCTCGACGCTTCCGGGTCGGCCGCCGGCAGCACGGCCGTGGCCGGGTCCGCTCCGCCGCCCGCCGCGTCACTCTTGCCGCCGATCTTCGGCAGGTTCTTCGAGATGTCTTTCGGCCGGTTGGCCCAGGCGTTCCGGGCCTTGTCGCGGGACCGCTCGAGAAAGTCGTTCACACCCGAGAAGTCGGCGTCCGGATTCTCCAGCATGAGCTGGCGCCGGAAGAAATAGGTCCCCGACGCGGCCATGAGCACGATCGCCAGCCGCACGATGAAGCCACGACTGTCGCCGGCGCCGGTGATCAGGAAGATGAACGCCACCAGGGCGAGCAGGGAATAGACCGCGACCGGGTAACGGCCGAACGGCACCGTCAGAAACTTGCGGGTCGAAGCGGCCGCGCCGTTGGGCGAGATCAGCCAGGACAGGGCGATCAGCCCCACCGACGCCCAGATGACGGTCCAGGCGATCGACCTCAGCAGGTCGGTGCCGATGCCATAGGCGGCCGATGCGGCCGGCTGCACGTCGATCGTCGCCAGTTCGGGAACGAGGACGCTGCCCGCGACGGAGCGCAGGATCAGGACGATCGCCGAAGCGATGATCAGGGTGATCGCCAGCCAGAGCAAGGTGAGCCAGCGGTAACCGGGTGAGAGGTAGATCGCCAGGCAGATCAGCGCCAGCACGAGCAGAGCGGCGATCAGGGCGGTCCCGTGGATCGCGCTGGCGATCGTCTGAACGGTCGAAAGCTGGTCCGAGTCGACGATCTTGATCTGGCCGACGTCTTTGGGGATGTTCTTCCGAGCCTGGTCGCCGAGCCCGACCTGGTCCGCGATCTCGACGATCAGCGGCTGGAGCTCGAGGCGCACCTCGCCACTGTCCGTACTGAGCACGTCGCTCCGGTCTTCGATGACGTTGATCAGGGTCGTATGGGCGGCGATGTTCGCCTTGCGCCAAAGGTCCTGGACCCGCTTGTCGCTCAGCGCGCGCTGGGCACCCTGGTCGGCCACCTGGCGAAGTGCCCCGGCAGCCACGCCGGACAGGTCCTTGGTGTCGCCGGGCAGGACCTTCTTCAGCTCGGCGTCAACGTTGACCTCCGCGTAGAGCTCGTCCACGGCGAAGGTCGCGATGGCGTCGCGGACCTCTTTGTCCTGCAGCATCTTGACCGAGGTGTCTCCGAACTCCTCGGTGTCAAATACCTGCCGGTCGACCCAGGTCGCAAGGATGGCGACGACGGTGATGACGCCGATCAGAATCGTGAGGAAACGAACCCAGCCCCGGTGTGGTCTTTCTTCAGCCATCGTTTCCTCCTGGTGACGCTTTCCGATTATTCGGCCCACGCTTACTGAACTGCTCTAAAATACCCGGAGCGGGATTCGAACCCGCACGCCCCCGAAGGAGCAGCGGCTTTTAAGGCCGCTGCGTCTACCGTTCCGCCACCCGGGCACTAGAATCGTAGAGGCAATCCGTTTCTGCGGATAGCAGGAACTTTTTCTTTAGGAACCGCTACAAATGCCCCGGTACCTTGTTGTGTAAGTAGCTGTCCCAGTCAACGAGGAGAATCTTGGAAGCATCAGCGCTAAGTCACGCAGCACGACGCGGCCTTCTGACCCGCAAGTCACCCCTGCTCAAGCTCAAGGGTGACGAGCAGCTCATTGCGCTCGTCCGGAGCGGAAACTCCGGCGCTTTCGACATCATCGTTGACCGTTATCAGGCACGGCTCCTGGGTTTCTGCCGCCAGATGATCGGTTCGACCGAGGATGCCGAAGACGTGCTCCAGGAAGTCTTCGTCAACGCCTACAAGGCGATGATCGCCGACAACCGCGAGATCAACCTGCGGCCCTGGCTCTACCGGATCGCTCGCAACCGCTCGCTGAACCACCTGCGCAAGCCGAAGGCGGACGCTCAGGAATCGATGGACATGGTTCCGATGACCGTCGAAGGCGGAACCGCGGAAAAGGTCCACAACCGCGAGGAATTCCGCCAGCTGCTCAACGACGTCACCAAGCTTCCCGAAACGCAGCGCGCCGCATTGCTGCTCCGGGAAATCGACGCACTTTCTTATGAAGAGATCGCTGAAGCCATGGACACCACTGTGCCTTCGGTCAAGTCTCTGCTGGTCCGGGCCCGGATCTCCCTGGCCGAAGCCAGCCAGGCCCGCATGCTCACCTGTGGCGAAGTCCGGGTCGAGCTCGCCGAGGCCGCCGAAGGCCTGGCCAAGGCCACCGGCCCGGTCCGCCGTCACGTGCGTGGCTGCGAGGAATGCTCGGAGTTCCGCAAGCAGCTGCGCTCCGACACCAAAGTTTTGGCAATGCTCGTTCCGGTCGGTCCGCTGCTCGCGCTCAAGGCAGCCCTCGGAGCCAAGCTCGGATTCGGCGGCAGCGCCGGAGCCGGAAGCGCGGCCAGTTCGGCCGGCGGAACCGCTGCCGCCGGCAGTGCCGCCGGAGCAGGCGCCGGAGCCGGTGGAGCCGCCGCGGCCTCGAGCGCCGCGATC
>JAENWT010000009.1 GCA_016650125.1 Thermoleophilia bacterium | reverse complement strand
TGGAAAGAACCATCGCTGAGAAAGCTTGGTCCGAGAGAAGGTTCCGAAGGCGCTGAGTGTTCCCTTGCTTGACGTAGCCAGCAGTCAATGTTCCGTCCCACGATCTGATCGAGATTGCTTTGGGGTCGTGAGGGTTCTCGGGCTCGGGGGTGAGACGGATTGCCTTGCCCGGGGCGAACTCGGGAGATTGAAGATCGTCCAGGTGGAACCTTTCCCCCACAACCTTCACGCGTAGAATTCCGAGATCGTTCCAGTACGCCCACTTACATTTCCCGGCAGGCCAGATCTTGCCGTCCGGCGTCGTGAAACCAAAGCCCTCTGACCCGGACTCAAGACCTTTGCCGTAGTCCCAATTCCTCAAAGTGAGTATCGGCATCGGCTTGTAATTCTCTGGTTCCGCATACCTGTCGTCAACCTGGCGCGGGGGTCGAACGTCGAAGTGAACCTCAGGTTCCTTCGGTCCGGCGTTGAACAGCTTCGAAAACAGTCCCATTGGAATCTTTCCATTGACGCCACAGACACCGCACCTAGATATCTACCAGAGATCGGGAAGTTCGACTTCTTCTGTTCGCCAAGGTTTAGCCCGTCACCGCCGGGGCAGCTCTCGGTCGAACGAAACACTGGCCCTCGCTATCTACGTAAGGTGGCGGGGGCTTTTTACTTCGGATAGCGCGCACAGGGCGTGAGTCGAATCACGCTCTTCCCATACCTCGATCGAATGCTGATCCGAGTGAACAGCTTGCGGGAGTTGCCGTAGCAGCCATCTTCTCGGGGCCGGTATGCGCGACCTCGAATCCTTAGGTGCTGGGACGGCAGATGAAACCCCTTCGAGAATCCCCGGAAGTAGGCACTCCGCTTGTCCCAGTGCGACCAATGGAGGCCGCCAAAATTGAAGCCTTGCGAGAACGAATCACCCGGTTTCAGTTTTGTACAGCGGTGGGGCTTGAACAGGGCCTTAGTGGTCGGGACACTCGGGAAGTCGCAGGGCATGAAGGTCTTGGCCTCGGCAGTGGCCGGCACAAGCAGGGCCAGTAGCACGGGGAGGATCAGCAGCCGCTTCATGGACTTAGGTTAGTCCGAAGTGCTCGACTCCCTTAAGTCTCCGTGAGGGGTCAACGGATTTGCGTGGTTACATGGAAGGTGGGACCAGAAGATCCGACGGTTTCCAACCGCCGATCCGATAGTCCCGGTAAGAGGGGCTGGCGTTCCAGCTCGACCCCTTTGCTGGTAGCAGTACCGCGGCTCGGGCGTTCATGGCGTCCGGGCCGCATTCGTCCTACTTCGACTTGAAGGGGGTCTTCAATATGTCGTGGTTGCAGTGAGCCAAGAGAGCAATCTCACCATCAACCCAATGGAAGGTGACGCGGTTCTTCATGTCCACGTAAGCCTCAAACACCTTGAGTTTCTTGACTCCCTGGACGCGGTGCGTTTGAAGTGAGGGGTGCCGAGGGTTTTCACCCAGTCGATCGATGGTCTCAAGAATCTTTGCCTGAAGGGCCGTCTCTTTCTTCTCAAGACGGAGAACGAAGGCCTCGGGAACCCGGGTTCGAGGCACTAGCCGTCTGCGCGCAACAGCTTTTCGACAGCTGCCCTGGGGCTGTCGAATGTTTCGTAGTTGCCGTTGCGGTAATCCGCGAGGGCCTCATCTTCGGCCTGACGCCAATTCGCAGACCAGTAATAAGCCTGGTCGGCCCGAATCATTGGGGGGATGCCCGATACTCCGCCTCCAGCCGCGCCACTCGAAGAGACGAAGTCAGAGAAGCGAGTTTCGGTTCCACCGTGGATTGTCTTGGTCGTACCCAGTGTCAGAGTTGTCATCCTTGGCCTTTCTCCCGTTGGACCTTTTCCATGTTCGAGGCCGTTTCCTTCAAAATACGAGCGAATTCGTTTAGAGAGTCTACTGACAGAGCCACTCGCGCTATCGGTTTCACGGGTATGAAAGCGATCGCCTCTGCCTGAGCCTTGATCTCCTCGATGGTTTCGCCGATGATCGGAGGTGGCTGGAGCGAGCCTATGGCGACAAAGGCGGTCTGTCCATCAACTGTTGCGATGAACTGATTGGCAAACTGAAGTGGGAGCTCCTCCACACCTACCCAGCTAATCGGAATCTGCCTCCCCTTCTCGGGGTCAATCTCAGCCATGTCTACCTCGCCTAGCTTGCCGCACCTGTGGTCAACCTATCCGATTGGCATGAAAAGACGGTTCCGCTTCCACTGCCGCCCGGTCACTTGCGTGGCCAACGGTGCGTGTCGGCCACCAGTTAGCAACCTGCGTGGGTGGGTTCTTATGAATCGCTCGACGTGACACTTTCCGTGACACCCCCGTCTGAATGACACCCGCGGCCCGGTCCTGAAACCACAAAACTGGTCGCCCTGAACCGCGAAATCTGACAAGACGAAACCACGCACGTGCCCGGGGTAGGGAGTCCCGGGCGACAGGGGTGGGGTGCTCTCACGGGGTAGCCCCGGGGGTGGGGGGATTCGGGAGCAAACTGCGTGTCAAGCCGATCGTTCTGTACCCATATGCAGTACCCATCGACACTCGGGCTTCAGAGCAAGAGGGCCCGATGCTTCTACTTCTGGCTCTATATCTACGATCAAACAGGTACCGGGGGAGGGACTCGAACCCCCGACACGCGGATTATGATTCCGCTGCTCTAACCAGCTGAGCTACCCCGGCAGGGATGGTGAGTCTAAATGATCGCTTCGTGCTCTGGCTTGGCCATTTTAGCGCTGAGCCACGGCTGTCGGTTGATCTTTTCTTACAGTGTTCGCTTTGTCCCGTCTGGCGTATAGGGTCTTTGCAGGCTGCGAATTAGGCGGCGATCTAGCTACCCGAGGGGTTGGGATGACGAAGAATTGGTGGAGATTGATTTTGGCGATGCTGATCGTGCCGGCCGCGCTTGGCCTGTCGGCCTGTGGCAGCAGCGACAACTCGGATGACTCGGATGAGCCGGACACCCAACAGAACGACTCCAACAGCTCTGACGACTCGAACGACAACGATTCAGACGACAACGGTTCCGAGGACGGCAACGACAACAACGCGGCCGACAAGACCGAAAGCAAGCAGGACAAGGCCAACGACAAGCGTGAGGCCTCGCTGGACAAGCAGACCAACGGTCCCGAATCGAAGAAGCAGCAGGAGAAGTACAAGAAACAGGGCGAAGAGACCGGCCAGTACTACGAGGACAAGTACGGCAACAACTGATCCGATTCGGCTCCCGGGGCCTCAGTCCGTCTGAGGCCCCGGCGCCGTTCCTACATCGAGCCTTCGCTGATCGCGTAAGTGTTGCCTTCCGGGTCCCGGAACCAGGCGACCTTCATCGAACCGTGGGTGAAGACGCCGTCGTCGTCGGTCGTCGGTCCGGTTTCTCCGTCGTACTGCTCGAACTCGACGCCGCGGGACTTGAGCTCGCCGATCTCCTTGCTGATGTCGTCGACTTCCCAGCCGGCCTGGGTGTGGGTTGACTTGCCGGAATTCTCGGCCGAGTTGTAGATCGCGAGGGTGGAATCGCCGCCGCATTCGTAGAGAACCATCTCTTCGCCGAGTACCTGTTCGACCCGGAGGCCGACCTTGTTTTCGTAAAATTCCCGGGCTCCTCCGAGGTCCGCTACCGCCACCGAGGGACCGATTCTGCAATCACTCAGACTCATTTCATACCTCCTGCTCGCTTGATTTCAATCTACCCGTAAAGACTGGCCGCAACCCTTCGGCTCATCGCTCGTCCACTCGATCCGGCGCCCGGCTCCGCGTGAGATAGTGGGCGCATGAGTGAAGACCTGAACAAAGCCGTCCGTGCCGTCGTCCGCGACTGCCTCGGGGTGCGGCCGAACGAAGAAGTCCTGGTCGTCTGTAACCCCGCCACCCTCGTGCTGGGCGAGGCGATGCGGGCCGAGGCGGAGGCGGTTGGTGCCCAGTCGGTCCTGGCCGTGATGACCGAGCGCGAGTCCCACGCCGGCGAACCGCCGCAGACGATCGCTGACGCGATGGTCGCGGCCGACGTTCTGCTCGCGCCGACGGTCCAGTCGCTCTCGCACACGGCGGCTCGAAAGCGCGCCTCCGAATCCGGCACCCGTGTCGCCACACTGCCCGGAGCGACCGTGGAGATGCTCGCCCGGGTGATGAGCGAAAACATGGACGCATTGAAAGTGCGTGGAGGCCGAGTTGCCGAGATCCTCGACCGCGGGACCGAAGCGCGAATCACTTGCGACCACGGCAGTGATCTCACCCTCGGCCTCGAGGGCCGCAAGGCGATTCCCGACGCCGGCGAGCTCACCCACGCCGGCGCCTTCGGCAACCTGCCCTGCGGCGAAGGCTTCATCGCCCCGGCCACGGCGGAAGGCACTCTGGTCGTCGACGGCTCGATCGCCGGGGTCGGCCTCGTCTCCTCGCCGGTGCGCCTGACCATCGAAGGCGGCCACCTGGTTGACGCGACCGGTCCCGAAGGCGAACAGTTGATGGAACTGCTGACCGTTCACGGACCCGACGGGACCAACGTCGCCGAGCTCGGCATCGGCACCAACGAGAAGGCGATCCTCACCGGCAACATCCTCGAGGACGAGAAGATCTTCGGCACCGCTCACGTCGCTTTCGGGGCTTCGGCCGCGATCGGCGGCAACATCCAGGTCCCGGTGCACCTCGATGTCGTATCGCTGCGGCCCGAGGTCACGGTTGACGGCACCCCGATCGTCCTGGAAGGAAAACTGCTCGTTTGACCCTGCTGGCCGTCCCCAACCTCTCCGAGGGCCGCGACTTCGCGGCGCTCGACCGGCTCCAGGAATCGCTGGGGAATGAAGTCATCCTGCTCGACCGTCATGCCGACGTCGATCACCACCGCGCGGTCTTCACGATCGCCGGGGACGCCGGGGACCTCACGGCCGCCCTGATCGGACTCGCCGGGGCCACCACCCGCGAGATCGACATGAGCACCTGGCAGGGCATCCACCCGGCGATCGGCGCGATGGACGTCTGCCCGATCGTGTGGATCGATGAGGCCGATCGCAAAGGGGCGAGAGAGACCGCGCTGAATGTGGCGATGGAGATCGCCGGTCTCGAGGTGCCGGTCTTCCTCTACGGCGACCTCGCGACCAGCGACGAGCGCCAAGAGCGCTCCTTCTTCCGGGAGGGAGGTCTCGACTCGCTCTGGCAGCGCATGGCCTCCGGCGAGCTTGAGCCGGACTTCGGCCCGGCACAACCGCACCCGGCCGCCGGCGCCTGGATGGTCACGGCGCGACCGCCGCTGGCGGCTTTCAACATCGAGCTCGACACCAATGATGTGACGATTGCCAAAGAAGTCGCCGCCGCGGTCCGGGAAGCCGGGGGAGGGCTGCCGGGGGTGCGTGCGATCGGCCTGATGCTCTCGACCGGACGGGCCCAGGTCTCGATGAACATCCACGATCCGGTCAGCCTGCCGCTGGCCCGGGTGGTCGAAGCGGTGCGCGAAGAGGCGGGCGCCCGCGGGACCGTTCCGATCGAAGCCGAGCTGATCGGGCTGATCCCCGAGGCGGCGATCGAGGGCTACCCGGCCGACGTGCCGATCCGTGACTTCGACCCGGCCTTTCATGTGATTGAGCGCCGGGTGCCCAGCGAGCGATAAGTTTCCCGAGTGGCCCAGACCAAGAAGAAACGCAATCGCAAGCGGCGTGGCACCCAGGCCGGAAGCATCGACACCCGCAAGAAGGCTCGACCAAAGAACCGCCAGGAGGCGCGCGGTCAGGCGAAGTCGAAATCTACGGCCAAGAACCGCGGCCAGAAGGTGGACGCTCCACCCACCTGGGGAAGCGCGGCGCTGCGCGGCATCATCGCTTCGCTCGTGTTCGTGGTGCTGCTGGTCCTCCTCTTCAAGAGGTCAATCGCCCAGGCCCTGCCGATCGGCGCCTTCCTGCTCGTCTTCTACATCCCGGCCGGTTATTACATGGACACCGTGATGTGGCGCCGCCGTGAGCGGAACCGCATCCGCGCGTCCGGGAAGTAACCGTGGCCGGCCTCGAGGTGCTCGGCCAGACAGTCGGGCCGGTGGCTGAGAATTCCTACCTCGTCTGGATCGATGGCTCCGACAAGGCGGTGCTGATCGATCCCGGTGACGAACCGGACCGCTTGATGGAACCACTTGCTGAACGCGGGCTGACGCTCGAAGCGATCCTCCTGACCCACTGCCACTTCGACCACATCGGCGCGGTCGCGCCGGTCGCCCGGGCCACCGGTGCCCCCGTCTACTGCCCGGAGCTCGAGGTCCAGATCCTGGCCGACATCATGGCCTACGTCCCGTGGCCCGGAATCGGCCCGTACGAAAGTTACGAAGCCGATCACCTGATCAACGGCGGTGACCACCTCTCGATCGGCGGCCTCGAGATCGACGTGCTTTTCACGCCGGGCCACAGCCCCGGACACGTAACGTTTTCGATCCGCGAGCACGGCGCGATGTTCTCGGGTGACGTGCTCTTCCAGAACTCGGTCGGGCGGGTCGACCTGCCCGGCGGCAACTGGGACACCCTGCTCCAGTCAATCACGATGCTGGTCGAGGCCCATCCCGGTGAGACCGAGGTCTATCCCGGACACATGGGAACCACAACGCTTGCGGCCGAGCTGGCGACGAATCCCTTCCTCGCCGAAATTCCGGGCTGAGATGGCGGAAAAGTTCAAAGTCCCGCGCGGAACCTTCGACGTCCTGCCGCAGCAGTCGGCCGAGCGTGAGCGCCTGCTCGCGGCGGCAGGTGAGATCTTCGGCCGGGCCGGCTATCGGGACATCGCCACTCCCGTCTTCGAGGACACGGCGCTGTTCGAGCGCGGGGTCGGCAAATCGACCGACATCGTTCGCAAGGAGATGTTCACTTTCGAGGACAAGGGCGGACGCAGCCTGACCCTCCGGCCCGAAGGCACGGCGCCGATCTGCAGGGCCTACGTCGAGCACGGCATGCACAAGCTGCCGCAGCCGGTGAAGCTCGCTTACGCCGGGCCGTTTTTCCGCCACGAACGCCCGCAGGCCGGCCGCTACCGCCAGTTCCACCAGATCGGCGCCGAGGCGATCGGCTCCGATTCGCCGCTGGCCGACGTCGAGGTGATCAGCCTGCTGAGCGACCTGGTCGAGGAACTGGGAGTCCCTGGTGTTGAATTGCGCCTCGGCAGCCTCGGTTCGCTCGAAGTCCGGGCCGCCTACCTTGACGAGCTCAAGTCCCACCTTCGTTCGCGATCGGATGAGCTGTCCGAAGATGTGCGGGAACGGATCGAGATCAACCCGTTGCGCGCCTTCGATTCCGACGACGACGGCACTAAAGGTGTGATGAAGGACGCGCCGCATCTGCTCGACCACCTTTCCGCCGAGGACACCGAGCACTTCGCCGAGGTCCGCGAGCTGCTCGGCGCGGCTTCGGTCGAGTATGTGATCGACCCGACTCTGGTCCGCGGCCTCGACTACTACACACGCACGATCTTCTCTTTCGTCTGCAGTCACCTCGGCGCCCAGTCCGAGATCGGCGGCGGCGGCCGATACGACGGTCTGATTGCCCAGCTCGGCGGACCAGACACGCCCGCCGTCGGCTGGGCGGCCGGCATCGAGCGCATCCTGCTCGCCCTCGACGAAGAAGTTGAGATACCGGGCATCGACCTGTTCATCGCGGTCGGCGGCCCGGAGCAGAAGGCGAAAGCGGTCGCCCTCGCTTCCGAGTTCCGGCACCACGGCCTGTCGGTGGAGATCGACCTGGCGGGTCGCAGCATGAAGGGCCAGTTGAAGCAGGCGAACCGGGTCAAGGCCGCACGCCTGCTCACGCTGGAAGAAGATGGCGTCGCGCGCTTGCGCAACCAGAAGAGCGGCGAGCAGGAGGATGTGTCGCCCGCGGATGTCCTGGAGCTCATCCGTCGCGGTTGATCGCACCGAAATCTGACCTCTTGAACGACAACGGGCGCGAGCCGGCCTGAGGGAGGGAGCCGACTCGCGCCGCGTTTGTTGTCCTGTGGGAGGGGCTAGAGCCCGACGATCACCGACTTGGTCTCGAGGTAGTTGTTGAGTACCTCTTCACCCATCTCGCGTCCCCAGCCGCTCTGCTTGTAGCCACCGAACGGCAGCTCCGCGGCGAACACGTGGTAGGTGTTGACGTGAACCGTTCCCGACTTGATCCGGGCCGCCAGCTTGTGGGCCTTGGAGATGTCCCGGGTCCAGATTCCCGCGGCCAGGCCGTAGTGGGAATCGTTCGCCTGGCGGGCGAGATCGTCGATGTCGGTGAACGGCATTGCCGCGATCACCGGTCCGAAGACCTCTTCACGCACGATCGCGTCCGATTCCTTGGCATCGACGATCACCGTCGGCTCGACGAAGAAGCCGGGGCCGTCGATCGCGTTACCGCCGGTCACGGCTCGGTTGCCTTCATCCTTGCCGCGGTCCAGGTATCCGGTGACCCGCTCGAACTGCTCGGCGGAGACCAGGGGACCCATGTCGGTGTCCGGGTCGAGCCCGTGCCCGACCTTGATCGCCTTGGCGGCATCGGAGATTCCGCTGACCACCCGGTCGAACTGATCGTCCTGGATGTAGAGGCGGGATCCGGCACTGCAGACCTCGCCCTGGTTGAAGAAGATGCCCTGGGCGGCACCTTCGATGGCGGCGTCCACGTCCGAGTCGGAGAACACGATGTTCGGCGACTTGCCGCCGAGCTCCAGCGAAACCCGCTTGAGATTTCCGGTCGCACCCTGGGCGATCAGCTTGCCGACTTCGGTCGAACCGGTGAAGGCGATCTTGTCCACACCAGGATGGTTGGCGAGAGCGGCTCCGGCTGTTTCGCCGTAACCCGGGACCACATTGACCACGCCTTCCGGAATGCCTGCCTCGAGGCAGAGTTCGCCGAGTCGCAGCGCCGACAGGGGCGTCTGCTCGGCCGGCTTGAGCACCACGGTGCAGCCGGTGGTGAGTGCAGGACCCAGCTTCCACGCGGCCATCAGCAGCGGGAAGTTCCAGGGGATGATCTGACCGACCACACCGACTGGCTCCTTGAGTGTGTAGGAGTGGAACTCGGCTTCCGGCATGTACGGAACCGACGGCGAGATCGTTCCGCCATTGAGCTTGGTTGCCCAACCGGCCATGTACCAGAAGAGATCGGCTGCCAGGGGTACATCAGCGGCCAGCGCCACGGACTTCGGCTTGCCGTTGTCGAGGCTGTCGAGGGTTGCCAGCTCGTCCGCGTTTTCCATGATGAGGTCGCCGAGGCGGTGGATCAGCCGCCCACGCTCGGAATTGCTCATGGTTGCCCACGGGCCCTGTTCTAGTGCGTGCCTGGCGGCTGCAACCGCGAGGTTGATGTCCTCGGCGTCGCCTTCGGCCACGACGGCCAGCAGGTCTCCCGTGCCCGGGTCATGTGTTTCGAAGGTCTTGCCGCTTGCAGCGTCGCGCCACTCGCCGTTGATGAGCAGCTTTCGGGGTTCGCCGTGAAGTTTTACCGCCGTTGCCACTTCTTCGATGATCGTTGTCATGTTTGCTCTCCTTGTCGTGTCCTTGGCCCGGTCTCTGATTCCCTCGCGCCCGAAACCGGTTGCTCTGTCAACGTAGGCCGGGGCGGGATGCAGGAGAGATGCAGCGCAGAAAGGATGCATCCACGATGCATCGCACCGGAAAAATGGTTGCCGGCGGGGCCATGGGCGTATGGTCTGAACATGGCCGTTGTAGCCGGAAGTTCGTGGCATGCCGTGGATCCGACTTCGGACCGGATCAATCAAGCCCGTGGTTTGCGCCGGCTGTACGAGGCCTTCCACGAAGGTCAGGAAATCGACAGTCGCATCCGCGCGGTGGTCGCCCAGTCCTGGCGACGATCGGAGAAGGCCGGGCTCGATCCCTCTGCCCTGCCGAGAGTCGTTGCCGACGAGGACGAGGTCTCGGAACGCTGGCAGGGCCATCCGCTCTTCCCGGTCCTGCCGATCCTCAGGCAGCTTCTTTCCGACGCGACAACCCAGTCGGGTCACATGATGGTCATCTCCGACGCCGACGGAATACTGCTGTGGATCGAAGGACACCGGCGCGTGATTGACGCCACCGAGAACATGCATCTGGTCGCCGGGGCCGACTGGAGCGAAAGCGGTGCGGGTACCAACGCGATGGGCACGGCAGTCGCCGTCGACCACCCCGTGCAGATCTTTTCGGCCGAACACTTCAACCGGATCGTCCACCCGTGGCAGTGTTCCGGCGCCCCGATCCACGACCCCGAAACGGGCGAGATCATCGCCGTGATCGATCTGACCGGGCACGTGAAGTCCGCCCACCCGCACACGCTTTCGCTGGTCGGGGCAGCTGCGGGAATGGCCGAGGTCTTCCTCCAGCAGGACCTCGAACGGAAGGTCGCCAGGCTCAAGACGAAACACCTGACCGGCCGGGCCGGGGCTGAGCGACCGGCCGCGATCCTCGGCCGCACCGGGAAGGTGCTCGCCACCGTTCCCGACGGCTGGATCGAAGGTGATCTTGAACTCCCCGACAGCGGCGTCGACATCAACCTGCCGGGCGGAGTCGTGGCCGAGCTCGAACCGATCGACGGCGACGCCGGCTGGTTGCTCTGGGGATCCTCGGAGGCGCGACAGTCTCCGGCGCCGGACATGAGGCTTCAGATCCTCGGACCGCAGGCGGCCGCGATCGCCGACGGAGTCGTGCACGAACTCAGCCGCCGCCACGCCGAGATCCTGACCGTGCTCGCACTTGCCCCGGAAGGCATGTCGGCCGAGCGTCTCACCCTCGAGGTCTACGGCGAACAGGGCCGGCCGGAGAGCCTTCGGGCTGAGATCAGCCGCCTTCGGCACTTGCTCGGACCCGTGATCGATTCACGGCCATACCGGTTCTCGATCGACATTCGCATCGACTTCGACGAGGTCGAGGAGATGATCGGTGAGGGCCGGACCGCTTCCGCCCTCGAGCGTTACCGCGGAGTGCTCATTCCCGAATCGGAGGTCCCGATGGTCCGGGACGCGCGGGTTCGCCTGGACGGTCTGGTCCGCTCGGCGGTGATCTCCTGCGAAGACCCCGTCCTGATCTCGCGCTGGTGCGCGACCGCTTCCGGACGCGACGACCTCGAGGCGGCAGAGCTCCTGCTGACCCTGCTCGGCGAAGACGACGCCGAACTCAAGGGGGCGATCGCCAGGGCCGAGAGGTTGCGCCAGGCTCAGCCCGGCTCCACGATCGCTCCCAGTCCCTGGTAACCGGCCCGATCGCAACCCTGGCGGGGGTAGGGTGTTTCGTATTGATAGAGGCGGGGATCTTGACCGCAGGTGTACCCCGGTCGTACGATTAGTGACGACAGGGGAAATACTTCGAAAGGTTTGGGGATTTGATGAAGAAACTTCTGATTCTTATGGCAACCGCCGTCGCGATGCTGGTTGCCGCACCGTCGGCGGGAGCCGTCGACATCCCGGTGAACACCACCGACGACGTCTATGGCGGTTCTCCTGCCAACTGCTCCCTGCGTGAGGCAATCACCGCCGCGCAGACGAACGCCGCTTTCGACGGCTGTCCCGCAGGGCTGGCCACGGACGTGATCAAGGTGCCGGGCGGCACCTACAAGATCACCCGGGCGGGCGCCAATGAAGACGCCAACGTGACCGGCGACTTCGACGTGGTCGGCACCAACGTGCTGACGATCGAGCGGGCTCAGACCAGCGACAAGGTCGTGGTCGACGGCAACGGTCTCGACCGGGTGTTCGATCAACAGGGTGCCAATACACTCTCGCTGCGGTTCATCCAGGTCAAGGGCGGCGTGCTGACCCTGATCGAAGACGGCGGCGGTATCCGCAACGGTTCCGGCTCGCTCTCACTCGAAGGGGTGACCGTCTCCGGCAACGAGTCGGCCTTCAGCGCCGGCGGGATCGCGGTTTACAGCAGCCTCGCCATGGTCAACAGCACGATCAGTGGCAACAAGTCCGCGGGTCAGGGCGGTGGCCTGTACATGCCGGGTGGCTCGCTCACGACGGTCAGGAGTTCGACCATCACCAACAACACCGCGGATTCCGACGCGGAAGGCAACGGCGACGGTGGCGGCTTCGCCGACACGAATTCGAACGGAGTCAATTTCTTCAACGTGATCAACGCCGGCAATAAGGACCTCTCGCCGCTGGCCACCAGCAAGTCGCCCGACTGTTACGCGAGCAGCACCCTGTTCTTCCCGCGGTACGTTCTGACGAACCAGCCGCTGCCCTCGGCGACTTGCCTGGTCGGATTCAACCCGGGCTCGAACCAGGTGGTGGCGGACGCGATGATCGGTCCGCTCCAGGACAACGGCGGCTCGACCCCGACCCACGAGCCACTCCTCGGCAGTCCCGCGATCGGCGCGGGCGGTTCGACAGCGCCGGACACCTGTCCGGCCACCGACCAGACCGGCCGTGACCGGCCGGCCGGTGCCTGCGACATCGGCGCGGTCCAATACTTCGAGGAGCCGCCTCCGCCGCCGCCCGGAACGGTCGCGGTCAAGTTCACCAAGTTCAAGCCGAAGCCACTGAAGCTGAAGCGCGGCAAGAAGGCCAAGGCCGTTTCGGTGACCATCACCTCGACCGGCACCGCCGGCGCGCTGAACACGAAGGTCTGCGTTCAGCCGGGCAAGGCCGCCAAGAAGTCGCTCAAGCTGGTCGGCAAGTTCTGCCGCAAGCCGGGCACCCTGGTCGGCAACAAGACCGTCAAATTCAAGTTCAAGGCCAAGAAGAAGGCCAAGAAGAAGAAGTTCAAGATCAAGACGGTCCTGACCGCCACCGACGCGGCCCCGAAGACCGGCACGATCGTAATCAAGGTCAAGTGACCCCGAGCGGGGCATCGGCCTGAATTCCTGAAAGTATGGGGCGTCCATGGATGTGGACGCCCCAGCTCTCAGCCCCAACGTTTTTCGTGATACCTGGTGTGGCCAGGTCCTCGGTGACAAAGTCGGCCAGGATGTCCGTCTTTCAGGCTGGGTCCACCGCCGCCGCGATCACGGCGGGCTGATCTTCATCGATCTGCGCGACCGGACCGGGATCGTCCAGCTCGTCTTCCATCCCGACGACTCCGGCGACGCCCACCAGTTGGCCCACAGCCTGCGTTCCGAATACGTGGTCACGGTCAACGGCACAGTCGTCAACCGCGATCAGGAGACGGTAAATCCGGAGCTGCCGACCGGCGAATTCGAGATTCATGTCGCCAGCATCGAGGTCCTCGCCGAATCCGAAACTCCCCCGTTCGCTATCGAGGGCTTTCAAGGCGAGGTCGGTGAAGAGGTCCGGCTGCGCCACCGGTACCTGGACCTGCGCCGCGAGCAGATGCAGAGCGCGATCAAGCTGCGCCACAGGCTGACCACCGCGATGAGGAAGTTCCTCGACGGCGAGGGCTTCCTCGAGATCGAGACGCCGATCCTCACCAACTCGACCCCGGAGGGTGCTCGCGATTTCCTCGTGCCCAGCCGCCTCCAGCGGAACTCCTTCTACGCGTTGCCGCAGTCGCCGCAGCTGTTCAAGCAGCTGCTGATGGTCTCGGGTTTCGAGCGTTATTTCCAGATCGCGCGTTGCTTCCGCGACGAAGACCTGCGAGCCGACCGCCAGCCCGACTTCACCCAGCTCGACCTCGAGATGTCGTTCGTCGACGGTGAAGACGTCATCGCCCTGAACGAGCGGCTGATCAGCCATCTGCTCGGCGAGATGGGCCACAAACTGCCGGTCCCGTTCCCGCGCATGCGTTACGACGAGGCGATGGGCCGGTTCGGCTCGGACAAGCCCGACCTGCGTTACGGATACGAGATCACCGATCTGACCGAAATCCTCCGCGGTACGGAGTTCAAGGCCTTCGGTGGCGTGATCGATTCCGGCGGCGCGGTCCGCGGCATCAACTTCGGCCAGCGTGAGCTTTCCCGCGCCCAGCTCGACGGCCTGATCGACGATGCCAAGGAGCTCGGCGCCAAAGGACTCGTCTGGGCCTTCCGCGAAGGTGACGGCTGGCGGGCTCCGATCGCCAAGTTCCTTTCGGCCGAAGAACTCGCCGGACTGAACTCCGCGATGGGCGCGGAAGAAGGCGACCTGATGCTGGTCGCCGCCGACCAGCCGATGGTCGTCGCCGGGATCCTGGGTGGGTTGCGCACCCGTCTCGCCGAGCGCTGGGACCTGATCCCCGAGGACGCCGGAAACAACCTTTGCTGGATCGTCGACTGGCCGCTGTTCGACTGGAACGAAGACGAGAAGCGCTGGGACGCACTCCATCACCCGTTCACCGCGCCGAATGGTGAGTTCGACCCGGAGAACCCGGGGGAAGCCCGGGCCCAGGCCTACGACCTGGTCTGGAACGGCGTCGAGCTCGGCGGCGGCTCGATCCGTATCCACAAGCCCGATGTCCAGTCGGCGGTATTCCGCGCCCTCGGCATCTCCGAAGAGGACGCCGAGGAACGGTTCGGATTCCTGCTCGAAGCCTTGAAGTACGGCGCACCGCCTCACGGCGGTATCGCTTACGGAGTCGATCGCTTCGCGGCGCTGCTGGCCGGCGTCGATTCGATCCGCGACGTGATCGCCTTCCCGAAGACCGCCTCCGGCGGCGACCCGCTCACCGGAGCCCCATCGCCGGTCAGCGAGATTCAGCTCCGGGAAGTCGGCATTGCTCTCAGGAAGCCGCCAAAACCAGCATCGGCGTGATCTGAGTGAGCCTCTTCGACCGGTTCAAGAAGAAGGTCGTTTCTTTCGGGGACGGGTCCGACCGGATCCACATCGGTGATCCCCGCTTCGACGACTGGGAGGTGGTCCACGAGTTCGAAGATCTCCAGACCGGCCTGGCCTGGGTGCAGGTCCTGCGCGACCACGGCATGGAGGCGGTACTGACCTCGGACTGGGAGCTCGACCGCTACAAACGGGGTGACATCCAGCTCCAGGTTCCGCCCGGGAACTGGTCCGAGGCCGAAGAACTCGTCTCGGGACTTGATCTCGTTTGATGGACCCAGCCGCCCGTGGGTGGTAGGTTGAATCAAGGCCCGAACCCGTTCGTGAGCCGTCTCATAAATTGACCCAACATCAACGGCACGGGAGCCGATCTCTCCACGTCCCCCGCGGGATAGGAGGTAGGCACCCACCTGTATATACAGGGATCAATGCCAGAGGCGGCAACGGCGGGTTGGGGCCCTTTATTCAAGGTCAGGGTACGAACACCAAGGGAGACGCATGAGCATTCAGGGAAGCATTAAGAACCTCCGGACCCTGCGGTCTTGACAATTCTGGGCGGACTTCTTCTGGCTGTCGCCCCGGCAATTGCCTCGGCCGATACCCAGCGGTTCTACTCGCAGTGGACCAGCGCAACATCGAACAAGTTCGGAATCGCCAATGACCGGAACGGCGACGTCTACGTTTCCAGTAACGGGGGCACCGTGTCCTTCACCAGGTTCTCGGCCCGCGTCGCATCGCGGCTGGCAAGACCGCACTCTTCGGGGTGAAGGTGCCGCAGGCGATCCGGAGCCGACTGACCAGGAACAAGTCCGGCACGGTCAACATCTATCTGGCGGCCATCGCCGATTCCGGCAATTCGGAACGACGCAATATGAGGATCGCGCTCAAGGGCTGAGCGCGACACCGCCTTGTCTCAGGCGGTGACTGTCGGCTGGCTGAAGTCGTAATCGATGCCGGTCAGATTGACCGATTCTTTCCAGAGGCGGTCGGCGACTTCGACGTTGTGCGCGACCTTGCGCGGTGCGACGATCGTCGGTGATCCGCGCAATTCACCCATGCCGTCCGGGCCGATGTAGCTTCCACCCGGCAGGTCTTCCTTGGTCGCGGCGTAGAGCGTCGGCAGGGCGCCGTGCTCGGCGTCCTGGGCAAGCAGAAGGTCCGAGAGCTTGAGGAACGGCTTCGAGACGATGCTGAAGAAGCTGCTGCCGAGGTCGTTGCCGGTGGCAGTGAGGTTGGTGTGCGATACCCCGGGATGGGCTCCCATCGACTTCATCTCGAGGCCGGCTTCGCCGAGTCGGGTCTGCAGATCGATTGCGAACACCAGGTTGGCCAACTTCGATTGGGCGTAAGCCGACCAGCGCTTGTAGCCCTGTTCGCTCTGCAGATCGTCGAAGTCGAGCTTGCCCATCTTGTGGCCGTTGCTGCTCAGGGTCACGATGCGGGCGCCCGGCTTCTTCTTGAGCTCGCCGAGAAGCAGACCGGTCAGGGCGAAATGACCGAGGTGATTGGTGCCGAACTGGAGCTCGAAACCGTCGGCGGTCTCGTGGCGCGGCGGGGCCATCACGCCGGCGTTGTTGACCAGCAGGTCGATCCCGTCCGGATAGGCCGCCTTGATCCGGTCGACGAAGGCCCGGACTGAAGAGAGGTCGGCGAGATCGAGAGCCTGTACGTCGAACTTGGCGTCGCCGCCGTTGGGGGCGAGTTCGCCGCGCATCTGCTCGACCGCGGCATTGCCTTTGTCCAAATTGCGGCAGGCGACGATGACAGTTGCGCCCTTGCCGGCAAGCTCTCTGGCGGCCACCAGTCCGATGCCACTGTTGGCGCCGGTGACGATCGCCGCCACGCCGCTCTGGTCGGGAATGTCTTCTTTGCTCCAGCCCTTGCTCATGTCGCTGAGGCTACCCCTTTACTCTTCATCCGATGCAGTCCCAGCTACAGGAATACGTCGATGACGACTCACACCTCGGCCCGCCGGCCGAAGGATCCTTCTCGGGTGCGGCCGGTGGCGCCGCCTGCGGCGACCTCGCCCGGATCTCGCCGCTGATCGAGAGCGGGCGTATTGCAGCAATCACTTTCGACGCCGAGGGCTGCGCCGCGACGCGGGCTGCCTGCGCCTGCCTCTGTGAGATGGCCGACGGTCTCAGCGTGCTCGATGCCGCGGGCATCGGCCCCGACGACATCGAGGCCGAGCTGGGCGGGCTGAGCCCGGCCCGCCACCACGCCGTGGTCCTGACGGCAGACGCGCTTCACCGCGCGCTCTCGGCCGCCGCTTCGTCCGGCGTCAAGCTGGCCGAGCCGAGCCCGAACCGGGTCCTGGTCGCTGTTTCGGGCGGAGTGGACAGCGCGGTCGCCGCGCTGCGCGAACGTGAACGCGGCGCGGAAGTCGTCGCGGTGACGGTCAAGCTCTGGGCCGATCCGGACACCGATGGCACCAAGGCCTGCTGCTCACCCGAAGCGGTGCTGGGAGCCCGCGCGGTCACCCATTCGCTCGGCATTCCCCACTTCACGCTCGACCTCGAGGACCAGTTCCGCGAACGGGTGGTCGGAGAATTCGTCAAGGGTTACGGGCAGGGGGTGACCCCGAATCCCTGTGTTCTCTGCAACGGAGAGGTGCGGATCGCGGCGATGGTCGATCTTGCGGACCGGCTCGGCGCCACCCATCTGGCCACCGGCCACTACGCGCGCATCGTCGAAGACGGCGAAGGTTCCCTGCTGGCGGCCGGCCACGACTCGAACAAAGACCAGAGTTACATGCTTGCGGCACTGCCACCGAACGTGATTAGCCGCCTGAGTTTTCCCCTGGCCGAGATCACCAAGACCGAGGTTCGGGCGATCGCCGAGCGGAACTCGCTGTCGGTCGCCGGGAAGCCGGAGAGCCAGGACCTCTGTTTCCTGGCCGGGCAGAACAAGCGCGACTTCCTCGAGCGGCACGGCGGCTTGCGTGAGCGTCGGGGAAACGTGGTCGACCGGCGCGGCGTCACAATCGGCCGGCACGACGGTCATCACAACTTCACGGTCGGCCAGCGGCGGGGCCTCGGTGTCGCCGCGGGCCACCCTCTCTACGTGACCGGGACCGATTCGAAGGCGAACACGGTCACGGTCGGCGACCGGGGCGAGCTCAGCGTCGACCGGGTCTCGGTGACCGGTGCGGTGATGCACCGCGACGGCGCGACGGTGGACCGGGTGCGGCTGCGTTACCGCTCGGATCCGGTGCGCGCGACGGTCGCCGCCGGCGCGGGCCGGCACGCTTCGCTCGAGCTCGAACTGGACGAGCCGTTCGACGGACCGGCACCCGGTCAGGCGGCGGTTCTGATGAGCGGCGACACGGTGGTCGGGCACGCCACGATTGCCCGCTTCAGTAAGTAGGGTCTGCCGACCATGAAGTCTGCGGACATACGTGAGACGTTCCTCCGTTTCTTCGAGGAGAACGGGCATCGCCGGGTTGCTTCCGCCTCGCTGATCCCGGCGCCCGACGACACCTCGACTCTGCTCACGGTCGCCGGCATGCAGCCGTTCAAGCCGTATTTCCTCGGCCGCGAGACGCCACCCGCGCCGCGGCTGACCACGAGCCAGACCTGCTTCCGGACGCCGGACATCGAAGAGGTGGGCAAGACGCTGCGCCACCTGACCTTCTTCGAGATGCTCGGCAACTTCAGCTTCGGCGAGTATTTCAAGGAAGAGGCCATCCCGTTCGGCTGGCAGCTCTCGGTCGACGGCTTCGGTTTCGATCCGGAGAAGATCTGGATCACGGTCTTCGGCGGGGACGAAGAACTGGGCCTCGGACCGGACGAGGAGGCGATCGAAATCTGGAATGGCCTCGGGGTTCCGATTGAGCACATCGTGAAGCTGCCGCGATCGGAGAACTTCTGGCAGGCCGGACCGTCCGGTCCCTGCGGCCCCTGTTCAGAGATGTACGTCGACCGCGGCGTGGAGTTCGGCTTCGAAGACGATCTGCCCGGCGATGACACCGATCGTTTCCTCGAATACTGGAACCACGTCTTCATGGCTTACAACCAGGACGAGAACGGCGTGCTCACTCCGCTTCCGGCGCGGAACATCGACACCGGCATGGGCCTGGAGCGACTGGCGGCGATCCTCCAGGACGTGCCGTCGGTCTACGAGACCGACCTGTTCCAGCCGCTGATCCAGCTCGCCGAGGAACGCAGCGGCGTGAAGTACGGCGACGACGAGGCGACGACCCGCGCGATGCGCATCGTCGCCGACCACTCGCGCGGCATGAGCTTCCTGATCGCCGCCGGCGTTGTGCCTTCGAACGAGGACCGCGGCTACGTGCTGCGGCGGGTGATGCGCCGCGCGATCCAGCAGGGCCGGGTGCTCGGCTTCGAGGGCGACTGGCTGAACGACTTCACCGACCGGACGATCGAGATGATGGGCGATGCCCACCCTCAGCTCCACGCCGAGAAGGATCGGATCGAGCGCTGGGTGCGGGCCGAGGAGGAAAGCTTCGGGCGGACCCTGAATCGTGGCACGGCCCTGCTCGACCAGCTGGTCGAGAAGGCGATCGCCGAGAAGCAGTCCTGGATCTCCGCCGCCGACGCCTTCCAGCTCCATGACACCTACGGATTTCCCTACGACCTGACCAAGGAGCTGATCGCCGAGCGCGGTCTCGAAGTCGACGATCAGGGTTTCGAAGAGCTGATGGGCGCGCAGCGGCGCCGGGCCCGCAGCGGCGCTTCGGACGGCAGCCGGGGCGAGCGCCACGAACGCATCCTCGATTTTGCAACGGAGACACCCCATTCTGATTTCGTCGGGTTCGAGTACCTGCGATCGGAGACCGGGGTGGGCGCACTCGACCAGGACGGCGGTGTGGCCCTGCTGAAACTGGAAGAGAGCCCGTTCTACGCCGAAGGCGGCGGCCAGGTCGCCGACTCCGGAAAGTTGGTCTGGGAAGGCGGCTCGGCGAAAGTAACCGACGTGATCCGCGTCGGCGACGATCAGGTGCTCGAACTTGAGCCGCCGGCCGGCGGTGACCTGCCCGACGTGGGCGTGACCGTCGAGGCAGTGGTGGACCGCGACGCGCGCTTTCGCACCATGCGCAACCACACCGCCACCCATCTGCTTCACGCCGCGCTGCGCGAGCGTCTCGGCACCCACGTGCACCAGGCCGGCTCGGCCGTCCGGCCGGACAAGCTGCGCTTCGACTTCAGCCACGGTGAATCGCTCTCGGCTGAGGACGTCGAATGGGTCGAGGACCGGGTCAACGGCTGGATCAAGGATGCCGACCCGGTGCGGTGGCTGACCATGGAGAAGGACGAGGCCGTGAAGCTCGGCGCGATGGCCCTGTTCGGCGAGAAGTACGGCGACTGGGTCCGTATGGTCGAGGTCGAGAACGTCTCGCGTGAACTCTGTGGTGGCACCCACGTCAGGAACACGTCCGAGATCGGCATCTTCAAGATCACTTCCGAGAGCTCCAGCGCCGCCAACGTGCGCCGCATCGAGGCGATCACCGGCCCCGACGCGATCGACTGGTACCGCGAGCGCTCGAACGAACTGTCTGAGGTCGGTGAGCTGCTCGGCGAGAAGCGGGACCCGGTCGGTGCCGCCCGCCGGGCGAGCGAGCAGCTGGCCGAGGCCGGCCGCGGCGCCAGAGCCGCGCAGGACCGGCAGCTCGATTCCGCCGCGTCCGACCTGAGCGAGAAGGTCGAGAAGGTGGGCCCGGTCGAGGTGGTCATCGCTTCGGTTGCCGTAGCGAACCCGAAACAGATCCTGGCGATGGCGAAGTCGGTCCAGGCCGCGAAGCCCGGTGCCGGAGCGGTACTGGCCGGCGCCGATTCCGAAAGCGGCAAGGTGGGCGTGGTCGCGCTCTTCTCCGTTGAAGACACCTCGAAGGTTTCCGCGGCCGCGTTGATCGGTGAGATCGCCCCGCTGATCGGTGGCGGGGGTGGCGGCAGCGACGAAATGGCGCAGGCCGGCGGCAAGAATCCGGACGGACTCGACGCGGCCCTGGATGCTGCGCGCAAGCACCTCGAGGCCCTCGGCTCGTGAGAGTGCTGGCGCTCGACTACGGCCTGGCCCGCATCGGCTGCGCGGTCTCCGATGCCACCGGCACGCTGGCCACGCCGATCGCCGCGATCGAGCCGCCCGAAGTCAGTGAGGTTCTGAGCGTGGCCGCCGAGCGGGAAGTCGAATGCATAGTGGTCGGCCTGCCGGTCTCGCTTTCGGGCGAGGAGGGAGGCCAGGCCGAGCTGACCAGAACCTTCTGCGAAGACCTCGACGCAGCGACCGAGCTGCCGGTCAAGACTTACGACGAACGGTTCACCACCCGCATGGCCGCCCAGACCAGGCGGACTTCCGGCGCCGGTGCCGCCGAGGATTCGATCGCCGCGGCCCACCTGCTCGAGAGTTACCTGACCGCCAGCGCCCGGGAGAACGAGGCCTGATGTCCGATCGCTGGTTCGAAGACGCGCCGATGCACGACCCGGATGACCCGGAAGCGGTCGAACGCGCGCTGCGGCGCCAGGAGCGGGCCAACAAGCGCCATGGTGGCAAGAAACCGAAGCCGGCCAAAGGGCCGGAGGGCGGGGGCCACCGGCCCAGCCGCGGACGCCTGATCGCAATCGGCGCGGCGGCCCTGGTCGCAATCCTGTTCGTCTGGTTCCTCTTCGCTTTCTTCCAGCCGTTCACGGGCGACGGTGACGGTGCGCCCTTCAACGTGAAGGTGCCCCAGGGCGCGAGCGTCGGCGACATCGGTGACCAGCTCGTCGATGAAGGAGTGGTTTCGAACGCGATGATGTTCGAGCTCAAGGCAACGGTCACCGGTAAACGCTCGAAGCTCTTCTTCGGCAACCACTTCTTCAAGGAGAACATGAGCTACTCCTCGGCCCTGGACGAGCTCGGCAGGAAACCGGACAAGGTGACGATCTCGGTGACCATCCCCGAGGGACTCAGCCGCTCGGAGACGGCCGATGTGGTCGCCGCGGCGAAGCTCCCGGGTGACTACATGGGCGACTCGGTCAAGTCCGACATCCTGGATCCCGACGAGTATGGCGCCGACGGCAAGGCCGAAAACCTCGAAGGATTCCTCTTCCCGGCGACCTACGAGCTGAAGCCCGGCTCGGATACCAAGGACCTGGTCGACCAGCAGCTGGAGGCGTTCAAGGAGAACATCGCCGGTGTCGACATGAAGTACGCCAGGAAGAAGAACCTGACCGTCTACGACGTGCTGACGATCGCTTCGATGGTCGAGCGCGAGGTCCAGGTCCCGAAGGAGCGGAAGACGGTCGCCGCGGTGATCTACAACCGCCTGAAGATGGGCGAGCCGCTGTTCATCGACGCGACCATCCGGTTTGCCGTTGACAACTGGACCGAACCGCTGACCGAGTCCGACCTCGCCGTCGACTCGCCGTACAACACGCGTACCAACCAGGGCCTGCCTCCGGGCCCGATCGGCAATCCCGGCATCGACTCGATCGACGCCGCCGCCAACCCGGAGAAGACCGATGTCTGGCTGTACGTGGTCAAGCCCGGGACCTGCGGCGAGCACGCCTTCTCGTCTTCGCTCGAGGAGCACGACCGGAACGTCGAGAAATACCAGCAGGCCCAGGAAGAGGCCGGCGGTTCACCGGACTCATGCTGATGGGCCCTGGATGAATCGCCTCGCCGTTCTCGGTCACCCGGTTTCCCATTCCCGGTCGCCGGCCATGCAGAACGCGGCGCTCGCGGATCTCGGCCTCGCCGGCGAGTGGTCCTATGAAGCGATCGATGTGGCACCAGAGGACTTCCCCGACCACGTGTTCGGGATGAAGGAGAAAGGCTTCGTCGGCGCCAACGTAACCGTGCCGCACAAGCAGGCCGCGCTGATCGTTGCGGATGAAGCGACTCTCGCTGCCCGTGAGATCGGCGCCGCCAACACTCTGAGTTTCACCGCATCCGGGATTACGGCCGAGAACACCGACGCCCCCGGGCTGATCGACGCGATCGACGAACCGGTCGCCGGCAAGTCGGCACTGTTGCTCGGCGCCGGCGGGGCCGGGCGGGCGGTCCTCTGGGCCCTGAACCGGGCCGGTGCCCGTGTCGCCGTCTGGAACCGGACCGAGACCCGCGCGGCCGAGCTGGTGATGGCGCTGGGCGGCACGCTTGCTGCCGCACCAGGGATCGCCGGGGTGGATCTGATCGTCAACGCCAGCGCCGCCGGTCTCGGAGGTGAGGGCGGAATCGAGGACCTTCCGATCGATCCGTCCGGCTTCGCTCCGGGCCAGATCGTGGTCGACATGGTCTACGGCGACCAGCCGAGCTCGATCCTCGCCGCGGCCGCCGAGGGGGGTGCCAGGACGATTGACGGACTTGAGGTGCTGGTCCGCCAGGGTGCCCATTCACTGCGCCTCTGGACCGGCATGGATCCGTCGCTCAAAGTGATGCGCGAAGCCGCCAGGGGCTAATCAGCTTCGGCGATCTCGATCCTGGCGAGCTCACGGTCATCCGAGTCGACGACGGGGAAGTTGCCCGGGTCGGCCGGCAGGCGGACGTCGAAGACCACCGGTGCGTATTTGGTGGCGGTGCCGGTCAGGCCAAGCCCGGGAATCTCTATGTCCGCGCCTCGACCGGGGTCGACCGTCAGCACCAACCGGTCGCCCGCATCGGCCCGGACCGGCTCGGATCCGTCTTTGCCATTGACCTCGACTTCGACCAGAGAAGCGTTGCGCGGCTCGGGGTCTCCGGAGGAGGTCGAACCAGTCGCTCCCGTGTCCCCGGTGGGCGGGGGCGTTTCCTCCGGCGCGGGGTCGTCTTTCGGCGCAGGGGTGACGATCGCGATCCCGGTCGAGATCCCGAGGAGGACGAGCATTACGATTATCAGTCGGCGGGCGGCCATTTGATTGCGGGAGAAGGCGTTTGATGCGCGGTTGTCAATACCCTAAGCGAGTATGAGTTTTCGGTTCACAACCGCAGGTGAGTCGCACGGACCCGGTCTCGTGGCCATCGTCGAAGGCCTGCCCGCCGGGCTGGAACTCGACCGCGAAAAGCTCGACAGCGACATGGCCCGGCGCCAGCTCGGCCACGGCCGCGGTGGCCGCATGAAGATCGAGACGGACACGGTCGAGATCCGCTCAGGTGTGCGACACGGGATAACCATGGGTGGACCGATCGCGGCGCTGGTCGCCAACCGGGACTACAAGAACTGGGACGAGCGCATGAACCCGTGGCCGATCGACGGTGAGATCCCGCCGGTCACCCTGCCGCGCCCCGGCCACGCCGACCTGGTCGGAATGTGGAAGTACAAGCAGGACGACCTGCGCCCGATCCTCGAACGTGCCAGCGCCCGCGAGACCGCCGCCCGGGTCGCCGCCGGCGCGATCGCCCGGGCCTTCCTGACGGCCGTCGGCGTGACCGTGCGCAGCCACGTGACCCAGATCGCTTCGATCATGGCACCAGAGCGAGACGACCTGACCATTGAAGACTTCGAAGGGGTCGATGACGACCCTGTCCGCTGCCTCGATCCCGATACCTCGGCCAGGATGGTCGAAGAGATCAACACCCTGCGCAAGCGGAACGAAAGCCTCGGCGGGACCTTCGAGGTTCGCGTCTTCGGCCTGGTTCCCGGACTCGGCAGCCACATCTCCTGGGAGGACCGCCTCGACGGCCGTCTCGCCCAGGCGATCTGCTCGATCCAATCGATCAAGGGAGCTTCGATCGGACAGGCCTGGGACGTCGCCGGCCGCCCCGGATCCGAGGCCCACGACGAGATCTTCTATTCGGAAGAGCGCGGTTACTACCGCGAGACCAACCACGCCGGGGGGCTCGAAGGCGGCATGACCAACGGCATGCCACTCTCGGTGCGGGCCGCACTGAAGCCGATCTCGACCATGACCAAGCCTCTGCGCTCGGTCGACATGGCGACCCGTGAGCCGGCCAAAGCCCACAAGGAGCGGACCGATTCGACCGTCGTCCCGGCCGCTGCCGTGGTCGGCGAGGCGATGATCTGCCTGGCGCTGGTCAAGTGCTACCGCGAGAAGTTCGGCGGCGACCACATCGATGACGTCATCGGAGCGATCGATGCCTACAAGGAACGCATCGGCTGGCGATGATCTGTCTGGTCGGATTCATGGGAGCGGGCAAGTCTTCTGCTCTCGTGGAGCTGTCCGCTCACGGACTCAAGACGGTTGACGCCGACCGCCTGATCGAAGCCGAGGCCGGCTGCCCGATCTCGGTCTATTTCGAGCGCCACGGCGAGGCCAGGTTCCGCGAACTCGAGCAACAGACGATTCTCGCCGCATTGAGCGCGCCGGGAATCGACGCGGTCGCCCTCGGCGGAGGTGCCGTCGGAACTCCCGCGATACGCGAAGCCCTCTCCAGCCGTCAGCACACGGTTGTCTGGCTGGATGTCGAGCTCGACACGGCCTGGCGGCGGGTCCGGGCGGGCAACCGCCCGCTGGGCCAGAACCAGGATGACTTCAAAGCCCTTTACGACTTTCGCCAGCCGCTCTACGACTCGGTCGCTGACGCGGTGCTGCCGGCGGTCGTCCGGCGGGTCTGGGACCGGGCGCTCGGTCCGGTCCGTGCCCTCGCCACGCTGCCGGAGGGCACAAGGATGATCTGGGCGGCCAGCGCCAACGGCGAATACCCGGTTTACGTCGGCAACGGCCTGCTCGACTCACAGCTGTTCGCCGGCGCCGGAGATGTGATGCCCGGCGACGGTGACTCTTACGTCTTCACCGACGACGTGGTCGGCCCGCTCTACGCGAATCGCCTCGGCAACATCAAAGCTTCGATTTCGGTTCCACCGGGCGAATCGGCCAAGACCATCTCCCAGGCCGAGAAGTCTTTGCGCGGCATGGCCATGCTCGGGGTGACCCGCCAGGACCGCATGCTCGCCCTCGGCGGCGGTGTCGTCGGCGACCTGGCCGGTTTCTGTGCCCACACCTACCAGCGCGGCATCCCGGTGGTCCAGGTGCCGACCACGCTCGTGGCCCAGGTCGATTCCGCGTATGGCGGCAAGACCGGGGTGGACCTGCCGGAAGGCAAGAATTACGTCGGCGCCTTCCACCTGCCGTCAGCGGTCATCACCGATGTCGACACGCTCGCGACCCTGTCGGGGGCAGAACTCACGGCCGGCATGGCCGAAGTCGTGAAGACCGCCTTGCTGGCCGGTGGCGAGCTGTGGCAGCAGGTGCTGAAACTCCAGCCGGGGGAGATCCTGAACCGCGGCGACCTGATCTACGCCTGCGCCCGCTACAAATGCCGCATCGTCGCCGCCGACGAGGGCGACACCGGCCTGCGCGCCGTGCTCAACTTCGGTCACACCGTCGGTCACGCGATCGAGTCGGCCACCGGGTATGAGCGGTACCGTCACGGCGAGGCCGTCGCCCTGGGCCTGCTCGCCGCCCTGCGGCTCTCCGACGCCCCCGACCTGCGTGAATCGGTCCGGCGCTGGTGCGAGTTCCACGGCCTGCCGATCCAGCTCGAAGCGAACGTCGTCGTCGATGACGTGATCGAAGCGATTCAGTTCGACAAGAAGAAGACCTCCCGGGGAGTCGGTTTCGTACTGCTCTCCAAGCCGGGAGAGCCCGTGATCGATCGCCTCGTGGCGGAAGATCGAGTCCGTTACGCCGTGGAGGAGTTGACCAGATGAGCCGTTCCCAGAACCGTGTGGCGATCCTGCACGGCGTCAATTTCGACGTCCTTGAACGTCGCGACCCCGAGCTTTACGGCGGGGTGAGCCTGAGCGAGCTCGAGCACCGGATCACCGGCTGGGCCGCCGAGCTGGAGCTCGAGGCGAGCTTCTTCCAGACCAACTCCGAGGCGGAGTTCTGCGGATACCTGCACCGGCTCAGCGTAGGCGCCGACGGCGCTCTGATCAACGCCGGCGCCTGGACCCACTACAGCCGGGCGATCAGTGACGCCTTTGCGGTCGATCCGGTTCCGGCGATCGAAGTTCACCTGTCCGACGTCGAGAACCGCGAGGACTGGCGGCGGGTCTCGGTCTTCGACGGCCTGGTCGCCGACAAGGTTTCCGGCAAGGGGATCGACGGCTACCGGGAAGCGCTCGAGCTGATGACCAAACACCTCGGTATCAATGGTGAAAAATAGCCGGGCGGAGAAGCTGGCCGGCCTGGCCGGTGACTCCGGCGTCGACTCGCTGCTGATCGCCGAGCTGACGAACCTGCGCTACGTCAGCGGGTTCACCGGGACCAACGGCGCCTGCCTGGTCGGGCCGGAGAACCGGACCTTCTTCACAGACTTCCGTTACACCGACCGCGCCGCGGCCGAGGTCGAGGGGTTCGAGATCGAGATCGTGTCAGGTGACTGGCTGGCCGGCCTCGCCGGTTTCTTCCAGGGCAAGGTGGGGATCGAAGATGATCACCTGACCGTCCGCACCGTCAACAAGCTCGAGGAGGCGGCGGGGGATGGCGTCGAGCTGGTCCATTGCGGCGGCCAGGTGGAAGCCCTGCGGCGGGTCAAGGAGCCCGATGAGATCGAGCGGATCGCCGCTGCGGCCGAATTGACCGATTCCCTCTACCACGAGATCATGGAACGCGGCCTGATCAGCCGGACCGAAGCCGAGATCGGCGCGTTCGCGGTGGCCCGGATGCGGGAACAGGGTGCCGAGCCTTCATTCCCTCCGATTGTCGCCTCGGGGCCGAACGGGGCCTCGCCGCACGCCGAGCCTGGCCCGAGGGTCGTCGGCAAGCACGAGCTGGTCACGATCGACATGGGCGCAATCCTCGACGGGTACTGCTCCGACTGCACCCGCACTTTCGCCACCGGAATGCTGGACGAGAAGGCAGCCGAGATCTACGAAGTCACACTGGCCGCGAACGAAGCGGGTCTGAAGGCCGTTCGGCCGGGGGCCGTGGCGGCCGACGTTGACGCTGCTGCGCGAGACCTGATCAAGGAGGCCGGTTACGGCGAGTATTTCGGGCACGGCCTCGGTCACGGGGTGGGCCTCGAGGTCCATGAGGCCCCGCGGCTCGGAGCCAGGTCCAAGGACGTACTGGCCGCGAACGAGGTGGTGACGGTCGAACCAGGCATCTACATCTCCGGATTCACTGGGGTCCGAATAGAAGACCTCGTCGTGGTTGGCGAGGACGGAATTGATCAGAACCTGAGCACGGTTTCAAAGGCTCTGACTTACATCGACTGAGGTCGTGTCTTTCACGACAAAGATTGAGAAACTGTGCAATACTGTGATCACCGTCACATAGTTGACGAAGACGGACACCAGCTTTCAGTTGGGTAGGGGGAAAATTCGTAACTTTCGCTCGAAAAGGCGAGGGAGTTGTATGAGGAGAGAGGGTGCGAACCGAGAGAACCGGCCTGAGGGGGCCGGTTTTCTCTTTTAACTTTGGTTGGCGAGCGGGCGCGGGAACTGCCTGCGTGGCGCCTGGGCTTCGTCGACGCTCGACGGTTCGGGAACGCACTGAAGTGCGCCCCCTTCTCCGCCTTCGCTTTACTCCTCGCCAGCCGCTCGCAGACAGCCCCCGTGCACCACTCTCAACAAAGGGATGGTGCAAATGAAACGGCCGGGCTTTCGCCCGGCCGTTTCGACGTAACTTCCTACTGACGCGCTACGGCAGTCCGGCCTGGCCGTCCCATCCGTTCGAGAAGCAGTAGCCCTCAACCGGCGGTCCGGCGGCGCATTGACTGATCGTGCCGTTCCCGAAGAACGTCTCGATGTGGTTCAGTGCGTCGGGGGCGCGGCGAGGCATGCCGTGCGGATCCGATCCGTAACCCCACTCGGGACGCGGCGGTACGTTCTCGATCGGCGGCGGGTTGGTGCCGGGATCCTGGGTTCCGTCGTAGCTCGGCGGACCTCCGTCGTAGTAGACCATGAAGCTCTCACCGGGACCAGCCGGGAAGGTGGTCGTCGGTGGCAGAGCCTCGTAGCTCACGTCGAACTCGCGCTGCGGCAGGAGGGTCGGCGCGTAACGCTTGGCGCCGATCGTCCGGGCCTCTACTTCAGCCGTGTAGTTGGAGACCTGATGGTCTCCGTAAGCCAGCTGGAGCAGTACCTCATGATCGTTGGTGTTCGGCAGCGGGTTATCGGTCAAGTTGTTCGCGTAGCCATTGCCTTCGCCGCGGTCCCAGAGGATCTGCATGAGCGAGAGCAGCAGTGGACGGGTTGTCTCGTCCGGGTAGTTCGCGTACAGACCGAGGCCTGGCAGCTTAAAGTACTCGTCCGAGTCCACCGAACGGCGGAGCAGGGTCGAGTAGTTGATGCCGGGCACCCCGAGCACGCCGGCGTCGACATCGGGACTGAGCGCGGTCAGCGCACCGCCCATGATGCCGCCCTGGCTGATCCCGTAATAGAAGCCACGGGTTGCGTTGCCGGCACTGGTGTCGATTGCCGAACCCTGGACCAACAGCGGAGTGACTCCGTCATAAGTCATGTTGAACGCCGTCTCGTCCGCGAAGCCGTTCGGATGGGCCAGCGCCCTCTGGATCATCATGAAATTGAGGAATCCCTGCTGCATGCGGTCAATTGCCTTATGGAAATTGGACATGTCTCCCAGCGAGGAAATGATCAGCCCCAGGTCGGGCTCAGCGAACCCGTCCCAGTTTGCGGCGCACCAACTTGAATTGGTGTCGTTCGCGCTTGTCTCGGTGGCGTTGATCTGATTTAGCGTGCCCAGCAGACCGTGACCGTAGGTCCCGGTTCCGCCTGGAGTCACGACTCCACCGGCGACGATCGACTTCGGAATCAGGCACCGGAATGGCACCTGGGTCGTGAACGTCGTGTTCGTGTCGACCGATCCGTCCGGCTTGATCTTGAACTCGGAGCCCGAGGGGCAGCCGTTCTCGTCCAGGTAGCACGGCACGTTGTCGATATAGCCGACGACCGTGCGCTGCGTCGTCGTGTTGTTCGGCACCGGCGACTGGATGTTGGCCTCGGGGTCGAACCCGCCGCTGAACGGGTAGTTGTTGCCGCAATCCGGAGTCGCGTTGTCGCCGGCGTCACAGAACGCGGTGACGACGATGTCCGGCGAATTGCCTTCGATCGTGCGGTTGGCCAGGTTTGGGTCACCGAGCTCGGCGAATGCGGCATCACGGATGTCGGTTGCCCGGCCCGTAATGCTGTCCTGGGATGCGACCGTGAAGTCCCATGCCATGTAGAGGCTCTTCCGGTCAACGCTGGCCTTGGTGGTCAGCGTGTCGAGGATCGACTCCATGTGCGGACGACGGTTCTCGACGATGTCCTGCTCCGTCTTCAGATCGTCCCTGTAGACGCGGAATCCGAGCGGAGATTCAACCGGCTCGTTGTCACCGTTCTTGAGATTGCGGAAGGCGACGATGTAGCGGTGTCCGAACTCGAGGTTCTTGGCCGGACGAACCATCAGGTTGACTGGGCCGGTATTGCCCGGGCGCTTTCCGATGCCGCCGGGCTTGATCAGCTCGCCGCCTTCGTAAACGGGGTCGACCGCGGTCGGGTTGGCGTCGAGCTCGGCGAAAATCGGCTGGCGCTCACCTGTTGCGGCGTCGATCAGCATTACCGCCTGGTTCGCATCCTTGTAAGCGGACACATTTTCCAGTGAAACGATGCCGGAGTTCTGGAAAGCGGCCGGCGTGCTGACACCCTTTATCTTCAGGATGATCATGTTGCCGGGGCTGAATCCGTCGCTTTGGTTGATCGGCCCGACTTCGAGGTTCTTCGGGTTGGCGTGGCCCGAGTTCTTCGGGGTCGACGTCGGCGCCAGGTTCAGGCGCTTGCCGGTCGGGGTCGACGGGTCAGCCTTGGTGTAGTAGTCGTTCGGGAACGGCTGCAGGCAGACCGACGTGTCGAGGAAGTCGCAGTTCTCCGGATCGTCACCGAGGTCGACGACCACCGGTTCCGGCGGAGTGGGCGGAGTGGTGCATCGGCTCGCCTGCCTGGCGAGCGTCTTCTTACGGGTCGCCTTGGCCTTCTTTTTACCCTTGCGGTATTTGCCGACGGCCTTGACCGTCTTCTTGCCACAGGTCTTGAGGGCCTTGCGTCCGCTGGTCGTCAGACCGAGCTTCACGGTCCTTGCGCCCTTCTTCCGGAACTTCACCGTCTTCTTCTTGAAGCGGTTGCTCTTGCCACCACTGACCACCGACAGGCGGACCTTGGACTTCGCCGAGGAGCGGACCTTTACCTTGAGCTTGTTCGCTTTGAGCAGCGCAGCCTGGTTCTTGGTCTTGATGGCGAGTGTGACTTTGGCCTTCTTCTTTTTCTTCGCGTCAGCGCCGTTGGCGGCGAGTGAGGCGGTGAAGGCCAGGGCCATGAAAAGGGCGAACGCCATGACCGCGATGCGGCGTGCATTCAAAAGTCCCGAGTGGTGGTTCATTCTCCTGTACAGCTCCCTCTGGTTTGGTTCAACCGCCCCGGCGGTTCCGGAACGGCAAGGATCATGTGTAACTCGACTCACAGATACTAGAACGAATCAGCCCCGAAAGTTGCGGCGGTGTCTGGGAGCGAGTTTGCGCTGACACCGTCGGGCAGAAAAAACAGCTTGTCGATCGTTTTTGAACCCTAGGGACCAGTCCAGCCGTTCGCGTAGCAATACCCGCCCGCGGCACAGGGGACGATCGTTCCGTCGCGCAGGAACTCGACGCCCTGGGTGATGCCGTCGGCCGAGGCCCGGGGGTAGGAGTGCGGATCTCCTCCGTAGCCCCATTCCTCGTGAGGCGAGACGTTCTCGTCAGGGGCGACCCCCGTTCCGGGACCGCGGGTTCCGTTGAAACCGACCGGTCCACCGTCGTAATAGATCAGCATGCTGCCGCCGGAGTACGGGAAGGAAGCGACCTCGGGGATTTCCGCGAACGGGTCGCTGTCCCAGTGCCGGCCGGGGCGGAGCCCCGGGGAGTAGACGCTGGCGCCGATTGTCCGGGCCTCGACTTCGGCCGAGACGTTGGCCACCTGGTGGTCGCCCACCGCCGGCTGCAGGATGACCTCGTGCGGTGGTGTGTTTGGCAGGGGGTCGGTGGTCATGTTGTGGGCGTAACCGTTGGCTTCACCGCGATCCCAGAGCAGTTGAATCAGCGACAGCAGTACCGGCCGCTCGATCTCGTTCGGGTAGTTGGCGTAGAGGCCGACCGCGGGCAGCTTGAAGTACTGGTCGGAGTCGACGCTTCGGCGTAGCAGCGTCGAATAGTTCATTCCCGGCACGCCGAGGACGCCGCGGTCGGCGTCGGGCTCCAGCGCCATCAGGGCGCCGCCCATGATCCCGCCCTGGCTGAGACCCAGGTACTTGAGGCGGTTGTCGGGGAAGTCGGAGGTGTCGATCACCGACTGCTTGTTATCGGTCAGCGGGTTGCCGTCCTCGTCCAGCTTGAAAGCGTCCTGGGCCGCGAAACCGTCTTCGTGGAGCATCGCCCGGCCGAGCATCATGAAGTTGAGGAAGCCCTGCTGCATGCGGTCGGTCAGCTTGTTGAAGTTCGACATGTCACTCAGCGACGCCAGCACGAACGGCAGGTCGAAGCTGGAGAACCCGTCGAAGTTGGTCGCGCAGAAGACGCCGTTGCCCTGGTTGGCCACGGCGTTGGCCGCATTGATCTGGTCGAGGCTGCCGAGCAGTCCGTGGCCGTAGATGCCGGGCTCCGCCGCGTTGACCGGTGAGCCATTGATCGTTCCGGGCTGGGCCGAGCGCGGGATTGCGCAGCGGAATGGCACCGGCATCGTGTTGCCCGGGGTCGGAGCGATCTCGTCGTTCGCGTCGAAGGCGAACTTGGACCCGGGAGGGCAGAGCGGCTGGTCGAGGTAACAGGGCACTGTGATGTAGCCGTCGACGTAACGGACCACCTGGCTGCCGTCGGGCTGGCCGGGCGGGGCGAGGATCGGAAGACCAGGCACCCCTTCGGCCTGGGTCTCACAGCCTGGCTGGATCGGGATGAGGGGCTCGGCGTCACAGGTCCCGGTGACCACGACCTGAGGCGTGTCGCCTTGGATCTTCCGGTCGGCCAGGTTCGTGTCGCCCAGTTTCGCGAAGGCATCGTCACGAATATCGAGTGCCCGGCCGGTGACGCTTTCCTGGCTGGCCACGGTGAAGTCCCAGGCCATGTAAAGGCTTTCGCGATCGACGCCGGCATCTTCGGTCAGCGTGTTGATAACCGACTCCATGTGGGGGCGGCGGGCCTCGACCACGGGCTGTTCAGTCGGCAGGTTGTCGCGGTAGACCTGGAACCCGATCGGGGATTCGACCGGATCGTCCTCGGCGTCACGGAGATTGCGGAAGGCGACTATGTAGCGGTGCCCGAACTCGAAATTCCTTGCGGGGCGGACGATCAGGTTCACCGGTTCGTTGTTGTCCGGGTTCTGGTTGACGCCGCCGGCATTGACCAGCGGTGCCTCGGCCGGGCCGGGGCCATCCGGATCGGTTCCGTATTCCGGGTCCACCGCAGTCGGGTTGGAATCGAGCTCAGCCCAGACCGGCTGGCGCTCGCCGGTCGCGGCGTCGATCACGATCACGGACTGGTCGGGGTCGTCGTAGGCGCGCAGGTCGTCGATCGGAACCAGGCCGCTGTTCTCGAAGGCCGCGGGCGTGTCGACTTCGGGGACCTTGAGCGTGATCAGGTTGCCTGGGCTGAACCCGTCGCCGCGGTTCATGTCTTCGGTGTCGATGTGCACGCCGAGGACGTTCGCCGGCGCCGAGGCATGCACGATGTTCAGTTGCTTGCCGGTCGGGGTCGAAGCATCGGGCACCGTGTAGTAGTCGTTCGGGAAGGGCTGCAGGCAGACCGAGTTGTCAAGGAAGTCGCAGCGGTCGGCGTTGACGAGAGGGACTGTTGCCGTCTCGCCGGTCGGACCGGTAGGTCCCGTTGGACTCGTGAGGCCGGTGGGGCCTGTGGGACCCGTGGGGTTGGTCGGACCGGTGGGTCCGGTCGGGCCGGTCGGCCGCTCACATCTGACCGGGCTTTTCTTCAGACGCTTCGACTTTGAGGTCCGCAAGGTCCCGCCGACAGTCTTCACCGCGAGCTTGACCTGCACCACTTTAGCCCCACAGGTCCGGAGTTCGCGGTGGCCGGCCGGAGCCAGCTCGATCCTGAGCTGCCGGCGGGCGCGGTTGCTGAGTCGTTTGGTTGCCGGTTTGAAGTACTTCGTCGACCCGCCATGGATCGCAAGCGCCCGGATGCGTCCCGTCGCCTTCGACCTGACCCGGATGCGAAGCGCACCCGACTTGAGCAACTGCGCCTGGTCCTTGGTGAGGATGCGAAGGGTCGGTGCATTGCCGGCGGCAGAGGACGGGGCGGGGTTCGAAGCCGAAGCGCAGACGAGCAGCAGCAGGGCGATCAGAAAAGCCCCCGCGACCCTTACGCTGAAAAACCGCACAGCACCGACGACCATCAGTTCTCGCCTCCCCGTTCTGCCTGGCGGAATTGCCAGTTGATTGGAGAGCTACCCCGACCGGGGGATCAGCAAACGTCGAGGTACACCACGACGATGTGAGGAAGCGAAACGGCGTCGCGATCCCGGATCTCAGCGGCTCAGATCGACCCCGGGTTCGATCGCTTCGACGAAAGCGACGATCAGCTCGACCGTGGACTCGACGTCGGCGAGGTCGACCATCTCGACTGGCGAGTGCATGTACCGCAGCGGGATCGAGACCAGCCCCGTGGGGATGCCGCTCCGGGAGATCTGGAGTGAGTCGGCATCGGTGTGGGTCGAGTTGCCGCTGGCACCGACCGAATACGGGATGTCCGCGGTCTCGGCGGCGTCCCGCAGCATCTCGTAGAGCCGGGGCGAGAGGGTCGAGCCGCGACCGATCACCGGGCCGGAGCCGAAAGGATGGCTGCCGACCTCTTTCTCGTTCACCCCGGGCGCGTCGGTCGCGTGGGTCACGTCGATCGCGACCGCGAGGTCGGGCCGCACGGCGAAGGCGGCGGTACGGGATCCGAACAGACCGATCTCTTCCTGGACGGCGGCGACCGCCGAGAAACGGGCCTTGAGCTTCTTGTTCTCGTTGCAGCGGCGCAGGGCTTCGAGCGCGATGTAAGAACCGAGACGGTTGTCCATCGAGCGCGAGACCAGGCGGCCGCCGGCGACGGTCATCGGCTCGGTGTCGATCACGACCGGATCTCCGACGGAGACCATGGCCTCGGCCGCTTCGTTGTCCTCGGCGCCGATGTCGATGTGCATCTCCTTGAGTTTCACGACCTTCTTGCGCTGCTCGGGATCGAGCAGATGGATCGGCAGGCGGCCGGCCACGCCGGGTACCTGGCCCTCGTTGCCGGTGATCGTGACCCGCTGGCCGACCAGGATCTGGGGATCCCAGCCGCCGATCGGGGCGAAGTAGAGGAACCCCTTGTCGTCGATGTGGGTGATGACCAACCCGATTTCGTCGATGTGCCCGACCACGGCGACCAGCGGCGCCTCGTTGTCGTCGCCGATCGTGGCGATGCTGCCGCCGAGTCCGTCGGTGGTCACCTCGGCGAAATCGGCGGCTTCGCGCCAGACCGTGGCGGCGGCGAGTTCGTAGCCGGAGGGGCCGGGGGTGTTGAGGAGCTTGTCGAGAAGCGGCGGGGTCGTCATGAACTGATTATGGCGCTCGGCCGACTCGGTCGATCTCCGTATGGCAGACTGGACCTCGTGATTTCAACCAGCGAATTCCGCAACGGGTCCCACATCGAAGTCGATGGCAAGATCATGCGCATCATCGAGTTCCAGCATGTGAAGCCGGGCAAGGGTGGCGCTTTCGTGCGAACCAAACTGCGCCGGATCGAAGACGGTTCGGTGATCGACAAGACCTTTCGGGCCGGTGAGAAGTTCCGTCCCGTAAGGACCGAGTCCCGGAAGATGCAGTACCTGTACGAGTCCGGCGACACGGTCGTTTTCATGGACAACCGGACCTACGACCAGATCGAGATCCCAGCCGAGCTGGCGGCGGATGCCCTTCGCTGGATTCAGCCGAACGATGAGGTCGAAATCCTTTTCGTAGATGAACTGCCCTCGGAGGTCGCTGTCGCGAGCTCGATCGAAGCCAAGGTCTTGAAGACCGAGCCGGGCCTCAAAGGTGATACCGCGTCGGGTGGCGGTAGCAAGCCGGCGACGCTCGAATCCGGCGTGGAGATCCAGGTCCCGCTCTTCATCAACGAGGGCGAAGTGATCAAGGTCAACACGGAGAACGCTGAATACATGTCACGGGCCTGACGGCCGGTTCCGGCCGCCCCGCGGCTGAATGAATCGCGACGGACCCGGGTAGGTTGGCGTCGTGGACATACATCAACGCGACTTCACGTTCGAGCCCCGTCCCCGGGGTTTCCATCTGGTCACCGCGGAAGTCGTGGCGGCAGTCCCCGAGCTGAAGTGGTTCTCGCCGGGACTGGTCCACCTGATGATTCGCCATACCTCGGCCTCGCTCTCGCTCAACGAGAACGCGTCGCCGGAAGTACGCGAGGACCTGCGCACCTGGATTGACGACACCGTGCCTGAGGACTTCCCCTGGACCCACACGCTGGAGGGTGCCGACGACATGCCGGCCCACGCCAAGGCGACCCTCACCGGCTTCGATCTCACCCTGCCGATCAGCGGTGGCTGCCTCCACCTGGGTACGTGGCAGGGCATATATCTGTGCGAGCACCGCGATCAGGGCGGACCACGCTCGATCACGGCGACGGTCTGGGGCCAGAAGCCCTAAAGTCCGGCCCGCTCGTAACCAATATCCTCCACCGATGCGTCGTTCTCAACAGCGCCGGGATGCGGTTTTCGCCTGTTATCAGCAGGACGTGACCGACCGGCCCCTCTCAACCCTCCTGGCCGAGGCCCGTCCTTTCACGAAGGAACTGGCCGAAGGGGTGGAGGCGCACCGTGCCGAGCTCGACGAAGTGATCTCCGAGTACGCAAAGGGCTGGGACATCAGCCGGATCGCGCCGCTGGAGAAGAACATCATGCGGGTGGCGCTCTTCGAGATGAATTATCGCGACGACGTGCCTTTCGAGGTGGCGATCGACGAAGCGGTCGAGACCGCGAAGAAGTACAGCGGCGCCGAGGCGCCGGGATTCGTCAACGGCATCCTCGGATCGGCGGCGAAAGCGATGGAGGCCGACGTCCGTTGAGCAGGCTCGAGGAGATCCGCGACCGGCTCCGCCAGATCACGGTGAGCCTCGAGGACCCGGACGTGTCCGACACCGACGCCGGCCGGCTCGCGGCCGAAGCGGCCGAGCTGACGGACGAAGCCGCACGGGGAGCAGCCGAGGCGGTCGACCGCCTGGAGCAGGACAGGTGAGTTATCCGGACGACCTTCGGGAAGCGGTAGACCAGCACCTGGCAACGATTCACTTTTCGACCGAAGCCGCCACCGCAGGGCTCGACGATTCAATGCGTTACTCGCTTCTGGCCGGCGGCAAGCGCATCCGGCCGGTGCTCTGCCTCGCGACCGCGCGTTCGCTCGGCGACGAGATCGAGCCGTACCTCGGACTTGCCGCGTCGCTCGAAATGGTCCACACCTACTCGCTGGTCCACGACGACCTGCCGGCGATGGATGACGACGACCTTCGCCGCGGCCAGCCGACTTCCCACATCAAATACGGGGAGGCGGTCGCGATCCTGGCCGGCGACGGGCTTTTTGCCGAGGCGGTGCGATTGATGGCCTCCGTGCAGAGTGATCCGGCCCGCGTGCTCGAGGCAGTTCAGCTCCTGGCCAGCGCTACCGGGGTCGAAGGCATGGTCGGCGGGCAGTACGTGGACGTGACCGCGACCGACCTCGACCGTGACGGGCTGCGCCACCTCCATTCGCTGAAGACCGGCCGGCTGATTCGGGTCAGCGTCGAGACGGCCCTGGCCTACGGCGGCGTGGCGGTCGAGGAGCGGGCGCCCTACCAGCAGTTTGCGGCCGAGCTCGGGATCCTTTTCCAGATCGTCGACGACATCCTCGACGTCACCGGGACCGACGTCGAGCTGGGCAAACCGCAGGGCAGTGACGAACGCCATGGCAAGGTGACGTACGTGAGCCTTTATGGTTTGCAAGAGGCGAAGAGCCTGGCCAGCCAGTCCCACGAGCAGGCTCTTTCGGCGCTGGCCGCCGTTGATGGTGAGACCGATTACCTGAGACGGGTCGCCGATTACATTTACATGAGAGAACAGTGAGCCAGGAACCAGAAATAACAAAGACGTCGTTGCTCTCGGGCATCGACGGCCCGGCTGACCTCCATGGCCTTTCCGATGCGGAGCTCCAGGGCGTCGCCGAAGAGGTGCGCACTTACATAATCGATGTGATCGGGGAGATCGGCGGGCACTTCGGTGCCAACCTTGGGACCTGTGAGATCGCCGTCGCCCTTCACAGCGTCCTCGACTCGCCGCGCGACAAGATCCTCTGGGATGTCGGCCACCAGGCCTACCCGCACAAGATCCTCACCGGCCGCCGCGACGAGCTGCCGACGATCCGCCAGTACGAAGGCCTCGCGCCGTTCTGCTCGATCCCGGAATCCGAGCACGACATCATGGGCGCCGGCCATGCGTCCACGTCGATCTCGTACGGAGTCGGGCTCAAGGAGGCGATGCGCAAGGGCATCGGCGAGGACGGACGGGTCGTCGCCGTGATCGGCGACGGCGCCCTGACCGGCGGTGTCGCCTACGAGGCGATGCACGCGGCCGGCGGGCTCGGCACTCCGATGGTGATCCTGCTGAACGACAACGGCATGTCGATCTCGCCCAACGTCGGCGCGCTCTCCAGCTACTTCCAGCGGGCCCGGCTGAGGCCCGGACTCTTCCATGCGCGGGAAGAGGTCGAAGACCGGCTGACCAAGTTGCCACTCGGCCTCGGCAAACGCATCGAACGCCTCGGGCCTGAACTCAAGTCGGCGATCAAGGCCTACTGGGCGCCGGGACTGCTCTTCGAGGAACTCGACCTCGCTTACATGGGCGTGATCGACGGCCACGACGTCGGTGCCGTGCGGCGAGCCCTGAACGAGGCCTTCGCCGCCGACCGTCCGGTGGTCGTCCACGTCCACACGGTCAAGGGCCGCGGATTCGCCCCGGCCGAAGAGGGCGGCCTCTCCGGAATGGAGACCTGGCACGCGGCGAAGCCCGGTTCGATCGTCAACGGCGCCCCCGCTAGCAAGCCGAAGCTCGTGCCGATCCAGGAGTCCGACGCACCGGCGTCGATCGCACCCGAGATCCTCGAGAAGCCCGTGCCCAAGGCGGCGCCGCCGCAGTACACCCAGGTCTTCTCCGGCGCCATGGTCAAGGAGGCGGAGGCCGACCCCCGGGTGATCGGGATCACCGCCGCGATGGCCGGTGGTGCCGGACTGCAGCAGCTGGCCGACGAGCGCCCCGGGCAGTACTACGACGTCGGCATCGCCGAGCAGAACGCCGTGCTGATGGCCGGCGGCATCGCGCTCCAGGGTGGCAAGCCGGTCTGCGCGATCTACTCGACCTTCCTCCAGCGGGCCTACGACCAGATCGTCCACGATGTCTGCCTGCAGAAGCTCGACGTGACTTTTGCCATGGACCGGGCCGGACTGGTCGGCGACGACGGCCCGACCCACCACGGAGTCTTCGACATCGCTTACTTCCGGCCGCTTCCGAACGTGGTCGTGATGGCGCCACGGGACGAAGCGATGCTGGTCCACATGCTTCACACGGCGATCAGCCACGACGGCCCTGCCGCGCTGCGCTACCCGCGAGGGGCTGCCGCCGGAGTCGAGCTTCCGGCCGAGCCCGAGAACATTCCTATCGGCACCGGCGAGACCCTCAGGAACGGCGAGCGGATCGCCCTGATCGGTTATGGCAGCGGCGTCGGGATCGCACTCGAAGCGGCTGATCAGCTCGAGCAGCAGGGGGTCAGGCCGACCGTCGCCGACGCGCGCTTCGTGAAGCCGCTCGACGCCGAGTTGATCGAGCGCCTGGCGATCGGCCACGACCTGATCGTCACCATCGAAGAAGGCGTGCTGCAGGGCGGTTTCGGTTCGGCCGTGCTCGAGTACCTCGAAGACAACTTCCCGAATCCCGGTGGTCGCGCCCGGGTGCTCAGGATCGGCCTGCCCGATCGTTACGTCACACACGGCAAGCCCGGGCTGCTGCTCGAAGAAGTCGGTCTGACCGCGGATGCAGTGTCGGCCCGGATCCTGAGCGTGATCGATTCCTCGGCCGAGCTGACCCGCTGACACCCCGTGCCTGAACCAGTAGGGAGAACCGGGCAGCGTTACATGCCTGGCCTCGACGGCCTCAGGGCGATCGCGGTGATTGCGGTGGTCCTCTACCACCTGAACGTCGGCTTCGTCCCCGGAGGCCTGCTCGGCGTCGGCATCTTCTTCACGCTCAGCGGTTACCTGATTACCGACATCCTGCTCGAGGCCTGGACTGGGCGCCGGCTCAAGCTGAGCAAATTCTGGCTGGCCCGCGCCCGGCGCCTCTTGCCGGCCCTGTTCTCGATGCTGGTGATCGTCACCGTCTGGGTCTGGATCGGCGACCCCGGGCAGATGGACAACCTGCGGGGACTGGTCCTGTCTTCAACGTTCTTCACCAGCAACTGGTGGGTGATCTTCCAGGACGTGTCCTACTTCGACCGCTTCGGGCCGGTGTCACCACTCGGCCACCTCTGGTCACTGGCGATCGAGGAGCAGTTCTACATCATCTGGCCGTTCATCCTGCTGATCGGACTCAAGTTCGTGCCGCCCGGCGTCGGCACGGCCCGGTCCACGCGGCAGCGCCTGCGGCCGCGGCTCGCCGCGGTCACACTCGGCCTCGCCCTGGTCTCGGTGATCCTGATGGCGGTGCTCTACAAGCCGGGCTTCGACATGACCCGGATCTACGAAGGCACCGACACGAGGGCCTTCGGGCTGCTGCTGGGTGCCGCCGTGGCCATGGTCTGGCCGAGCCGCCGGCTCGACAGCCGGGTCACCAGCAAGCTGAAGAATCAGCTCGACATAGTCGGAGTGGTTTCGCTGATCATCATCGCGATCCTGATCTGGCAGACCGACCAGTATTCGTCCTTCCTCTACCGCGGGGGCCTGGTCCTGCTCTCGCTGGCGACGGTGGCCCTGGTCGCCGTGATGGCCCATCCGGCATCCCGGCTCGGCCCGATCATCGGCTGTGCGCCGCTGCGTTGGATCGGCGTGCGCTCGTACGCGATCTACCTCTGGCAGCTACCGATCATCGCCCTGACGACGCCGCCTCTCCAGGACGGCTTCAGCCCGGTGCGCGGCACGATCCAGGTCGTGGCGATCTTCGGGATCTCGGCCCTCTCCTGGACCTTCCTCGAGGACCCGGTCAGGCAGGGTGCGATCGGCAAGCTCATCCAGCGATGGCGAGACGGCTGGCGCCCACACTGGCAATCCCGAACCGGCGCGATCGGCGCTTTTGTAGCCCTGTTCCTGCTGATCACCCTGGCCGGACTGTTCGGCCTCTCGCCGTCGAAGCCGGTGGCGCCACTCGCCTACGAATCGACCGCGGCCGACCCGCCCAAGGCCCTGCTGACCGAGGCTCCGCCCGTGGTCACCACGAAGTCGGGAACCACGGAGCCGACCGAACCGACCGACACCGAGTGCACTTCGGTCGCCTACATCGGCGATTCGACCTCGGTCGGACTTGTCTCTCCGGACTACCTGCCGGATCCCGCCGACCAGCTCGGTGGACGCCTCGAAGCGATCGGCGCGACCGACCAGCACATCGACATTTCGGGCGCCCGTTCGATCTACGAACGGGTCGACGGCCAGCCGAACGCCGAAGATGCCGCCCAGGCGATCAAGGACGGCGGTTTTGACGGCTGCTGGATCCTCGGCATGGGCACCAATGACACGGCCAACCAGGCCGTCGGTTCCACGATCGACTCTGCTGCCCGCATTGAACGCATGATGTCGGTGATCGGCGACGAACCCGCCCTGTGGATCAACGTCAAGTCACAGGTGCCTTCCGGCCCTTACGCAGATGCCAACATGAAGGAGTGGGACGACGCCCTGCTGGCCGCCTGCCCGTCGTATTCGAACATGCGCGTCTACGACTGGAGGTCGAAGGTCAAGGACGAATGGTTCATCGAGGACGGCATCCATTTCACTTCGGACGGATACGAAGCACGCGCCCAGGCGATCGCCAATGCGGTCACCGAGGCCTTCCCGCCCTGGCAGCTGCGGCGCTACAAACCTGACTGTCTCGTTCCCGCCTGAACCAACCGGGCCGTTCCGGTCAGGCGTTGTCGCCGACCAGCCGCAGAACGTCGGCGCCGTGGTTCTCCATGAAAGTCGGCCCTACGCCTGAGATCTCCTGAAGAGAATCTTCATCGGTCGGCTTGACCGTCGCGATCGCGGTCAGCGTCCGGTTGCTGGCGACGTGGAAAGCCGGCTTGTCACCCGCGGCCTGGAGGCGCCACTGGCGGAGGATCTCGTAGATCTTCTCGTCCTCGGGAGCGAGTTCGGGGGGCGGTGACCCGTTTTTCGGACTCGACCTCGACTTGCGCACGGTGAGGCTGGCCGGATCCGGCATCCAGCTTTCGGGATCACAGACGTCGCAGCAGCGGCCGGTGGGGGCAGTCGGGCTGCTGTCGCCGAAGTGGTCGAGCAGCTGGCGCCGGCGGCAGGCGTCGGAGAAGCTGAAGGCTTCGACCGCCCGGTAGGCCCGCCAGCCCCGGTCCTGGGCGACCCGGCAGGCGGCGGGAATGCCGCCGGGGTCGAAGTCAGGATTGATCTTGACCAGAAGCCGGCTGCCGGGAGCCGGATCGACCGCGAACACGCCTGCCCGTTCGGCGACCGCAAGACGGATCCGCTGCTCGTCGTTCCGCGGCGCGTCCATGACTACGGACCCGTCATCGTTGGTCATTCCCCGGACCGATTCGATGTAGCTCAGCACGTCACCCGGGTCGACTTTGCGGCGCTCATTGAAGCGGACGAGCCGGCCGAGGTCGGAACGCATCGCCAGCAGGACCGCCTTGGCGGGCAGGCCATCGCGCCCGGCGCGCCCGGCCTCCTGGTAGTAGGCCTCGACGCTCGAAGGGATCGCCCAGTGCCAGACCGAGCGCACGTTGGCTTTGTCGATGCCCATGCCGAAAGCGTTGGTCGCGACGACGACGTCGGCGTCACCCTCCATGAACCGGTGCTGGGCCGAGGCGCGGTCGTCCGGTGCCATGCCCGCGTGGTATGAAACGGCGGCGAGTCCGAGTGCCCGAAGATCGTCACCGAGTTCCTCGGTGTCTTTGCGCGTTCCGGCGTAGACGATCGCCGGCCGGTTCTCGGGATCCTTGAGGCAGTGCTCGAGCAGCGCCTGCTTGCGTGCCTTGGAACCGGTGCCTTCGAGCGCGACCGTGTCGAAGCTGAGGTTGGGGCGGTCGAAACCCGAGCGGATCTGCTCGGGGCCGTCCATACCCATGCGCTGGGCGATCTCGTCGGCCACCTGCTGCGTTGCGGTGGCGGTACAGGCCATGACTGGCGGGCGCCCCAGCCGTTCGGCCACCTTGGGCAGTCGCAGATAGTCCGGCCGGAAGTCGTGGCCCCACTCGGAAAGGCAGTGTGCTTCGTCGATCGCCAGCAGGTCGACGTTCCGCGTTGCGATCAGGTCGAGGAAGGAAGAATTACCAAAGCGCTCCGGGGAGCAGTAGGCGATCCGGGCCGATCCGTCACGCACGCCTTCGTATGAGGCACGGGAGACCTCGTCGGAAAGGCCGGAGGCAAACATGACCGCGGGATGGCCCTCCTTCTTCAGGCGCCGGACCTGGTCGGCCATCAGGGCGATGAGTGGACTGACCACCAGGGTCAGGTCGGTCCCGGCGAGCCCGGGCAGCTGGTAACAGAGGCTCTTGCCGCCACCGGTCGGCATCACGATCAGCGAGTCCCGGCCGTTGAGCGCCGCCTGGACCGCCTCGACCTGACCGGGACGGAATTCGGAGTAACCCATGTGGCTGAGCAACTGGGCCGGGTCCCGGGGGCCGTCGTAGAGCCGGACCGGAATGTGCTCGTCCCGCTCGATCCCTTCGAGTCCCTGAAGCGCCAGGGTGGCCTCGGTCTCATCGTCGAGCAGGGCCGGGACAGGAGCCGCGGCGGCCGGCCGGGCCGAGACCAGTGCCGCAATCCGCGCGGTCGAATCAGCGACCGACTCCCGGTCAGCCACTTCGAGCTGGGTCCAGCTGCGCCGCAGGGCACTCAGGTCACCATCGATGGCGCCATCACGAGTCCCACCAAGCGCCTCGCCTTCGAGGCGGGAAGCAAGCAGTTCGGCCTGATCAGAAAAGGAATTCACTTGCACAGAGTAGAGACAGGACCCGACGGCAATTTCTCGCCCCGGTATCGGTTTTCCGCGAGATCCATGTAGCCGGGGTTCTTTGCCGCGTTCAGTGCATATAGGACCAATACGCGGCAAAGAACCCCCATCCAACGCAGTCCAGGCGCCGCGCAGGCAGTTCCCGGGCGCCGCTCGCCAACCGCGTCTTAAAAGGATGTAAGCCCCGCTGGGAAGGCGGGGCTTACGGGTGTTACTTAGGGAGGAGAGAGATCATTGATCTCTTATATGTTTTTGATCAGTGGGAGGTAGGTGGACTCTTCATGCGCTGCGGGCGCTATACCGCGTTGCCGCGGTAAGTGCCAAGTGAGCGGCGCCGAATCCAACCAGGAAGATTGCTGCGACCGCGGGCTCGCCGAAGATTCCGGCGGCGATTCCGATCGCGAAGATTGTGACTCCGAGAGCCAAGTCGAAGCTCGCGTGAGCTGAAACCGGTAGGGAGCGGGTGGAGCCGGCGAGCGCGACGCTCATTAGCAGGGCTCCGAGGAAGAAGGAGACAAGGCCGACACCCGGGCTGAAGGTCAGCACGTAGGGACCGATCATCAAGAGAGGCGCTGTCGCGAGGACGAGGGCGTCGTGGGCTTCGAGTGGAATGGTTCGTTCGATCATCATAGTTTCCTGAGCAATAACTTACGCTTAGTAATTGACTCCGTGTGTGTGCGAAGTCACAGAACCGTGTCGTGTGCGGTAAGTCACACGTGCCGGGCATATACCGTGCCCGAATGGCCCGGAAGCGATCCAGACTCGACCTGCTGCTCGCCGAGCGCGGACTGTTCCCATCGCGCACGGCCGCGGCCCGGGCGGTACGCGCGGGCCAGGTCAAACTCGGGACCGACGGACCGGTCGCGCTGCGGCCCAGCCAGGACGTGGCGCCGGACCAGGCGATCGAGATCCTCGAGGCGCGCCGTTTCGTCTCCCGGGGCGGCATAAAGCTTGCCAATGCCCTCGATCTGCTCGAACTCGACGTGACCGGGCTGAACTGCCTCGACGTCGGTGCCTCGACTGGCGGCTTCACCGACTGCCTGCTCCAGCGCGGAGCCGCACACGTGATTTCGCTGGACGTCGCCTACGGGCAGATCGACGATTCGATGAGGCGGCACGAGCAGGTGACTGTGATCGAGCGCCTGAATGCCCGCGACTTGATCCCTGCGGACCTGGACTATCAACCCGACCTGGCGGTCATCGACGTTTCTTTCATCTCCCTGACCAAGGTGCTGGAGCCGGTGGTCGCGGCCACGGCACCGGACGCGAAGATCCTGGCCATGGTCAAACCGCAGTTCGAGCTCGGCCGCACGAGGGTCGGGCGTGGAGGAGTGGTGCGTAAGCCGGAGGACCGGCGGGAGGCGGTGACCGGCATCGCCGATTTCGCCCGGGACCTCGGTTTGTCGCTGCTCGGCGTCGCGCCGACCGGGTTGCCGGGACCGAAAGGCAACCTCGAGACTTTCCTCTGTCTCGGGAGATCCGGTGCAGGGGCCGCCAGCGGCGCCGCTCTCTGCGAAGGTGTGGACCTATGAGCGCCCCGGTGGCACTGCTTTTCACGCATGAATACGCCGATGGAATCGATCGGGCGATCGACGTATGCCGCGCGGCGGCCGACCGCCACGGCTGGAACCTGGTCAAGAATGTTGACCGCGGTGACCTGGAGCCGGAACTCTGCATCGTGCTCGGTGGCGACGGCATGGTGCTGAATGCGCTGCGCACCACTACCGGCACCAAGACCCCCGTTTTCGGCATCAACTTCGGCCGGGTCGGTTTTCTCGCCGCGGTCGAAGCCGACCAGATCGAGCTCGGACTGGACCGGGCCTTCGCCGGCGACACCGAACAGATCGACCTTCCCGGCCTCGACGTGAAGGTGAATGGCGAGACTTCGCTCGGCCTGAACGACGTCAGCTTCAGCCGCCGCCCGCGCGGCGGCGTGGCCGAGCTCAGCTACCGGATCGCCGACGAGGAAGTCGGGCACGTGCGCTGCGACGGCCTCGTGGCTGCCACCTCGACCGGTTCGACGGGCTACAACCTCGCCAACAACGGGCCAATCCTCGCTTGGGGCGTCGACGGCTACGTCGTGAGCTACATCGCGCCGCACACCCTTACCGCGCGCGCCCTGGTGGTCGCTCCCGGAGATGTGCTCCATGTGGTCAACCACCGCAGTCGCGACAGCGTCGACGCTGCGGTCGACGGCGTTCTGGTGGGCGAGCTTGCCCCTGGCGCCGAGGCCGAGGTCACCTACCGCAGCGACGTCGCCCGGCTCGCGCAGCTGCCCGGATCGAACTTTTACCATCGCATCAGGGAAAAGTTCGGACATTTAGCGGTTTAAGGGCAGTTTTCGTCCGATCTCGCTGCTAGACAGGGTGTCCATGCTGCGCGAATTGCGAATCGAAAACCTTCTGCTGATCGAACGGGCCGAGCTCCAGCTCGGGCCCGGCCTGAACGTGCTCACCGGCGAGACCGGAGCCGGCAAGACGGTGCTTGCCCATTCGCTCGACCTGCTTATGGGTGGCAAGGCGAAACGCGGAATCGTACGGCCCGGCGCCGATGAGGCCTGGGTCGAAGGCGTCTTCGACCTGCCTCCAGCCTGGTTTGCCGAGCCCGGACTGAGCGAGATCCTGGAACGGCTGCCCGCCGGCTCCGAGGAACTGGTGCTCGGCCGGCGGGTGTCGGCCGGTGGCCGGACTTCGGCCTTCGTCGGCGGCCGGGCGGCCACGGCGGCGGACCTCCGGATCCTTACCGAGCGGCTGCTCGCGTTCTACGGCCAGCACGAGCACCGCCGCCTGACGATCTCCTCGGCCCAGCTGGCGATGGTCGACGGTGCCGCCGGCAAGCCACAAAGCCGGCGCCTTGGCGCTTATCGAGAGGCTTGGGAAAAGCAGCGCCGTGCCCGGACCGAGCTCGACGAGCTGCTCGGGCGCGACCAGGCCCGCGAGCGTGACCTCGACCTTCACCGGTTCGAGCTTGAAGAGATCGAGGCCGCCGGCCCGCAAATCGAGGAGAAGTCCGAACTGGAAGCCGAACGCGACCGGCTGCGCCACGCGGAAGGGCTGAGACTGGCGGCTGAAGCCGCCGCGACCCGGCTCAAGGGCGACGAGAACGGCGAAGGCGCGACCAATGAGCTCGCCGCGGCATCGACCGGACTCGGTTCCGTCGCCGGGGTGGATCCCGAACTCGACAAACTCGCCGGGCGGGTCGAAAGCCTCGTGCTCGAGGCCGAGGACGTCGGGGCCGAGTTGCGCTCCTACCTCGAAGGCATCGCCGCCGATCCGGAACGCCTCGCGGACATCGAAGTGCGGCTCGATCAACTCGACCGACTCGAAAGAAAGCACGGCGGGTCGATCGAAAAGGTGCTCGAACACGCCGAATGGTGCCGTGCGGAAATCGACCGGCTCGAAGGCGGCGAGAGCCGTGAACAGGAATTGCGCGCCGAACTGGCGTCCCTCGACGAAGTCCTCGGCAAGGCCGGCACGGACCTCACAGCCGGGCGGGTTGACGCGGCCCGGAAGCTGTCGGACGCGGTGACTGGCGACCTCAACGAGCTGGCGATGAACGGCGCGACGCTCGAGATCGAACTGCGCGAGGTGCCCGACGGCGCCGGTCCATCCGGTGCCGAGACGGTCGAATTCATGCTCGCCCCGAATCCGGGTATGGCTGCCCAGCCACTTCGCGATTCAGCCTCGGGCGGCGAACTTTCCCGCGTGATGCTTGCGCTCGCCGGGCTCGGGACCGGTGACGACCGGCGCGCCCTGATCTTCGACGAGATCGATGCCGGCATCGGCGGCAACACCGCCACCGCGGTCGGTGAACGGCTGCGGACGGTGGCTGCCGACCGCCAGGTGCTGGCGATCACGCACCTGCCACAGGTCGCCTCCCGGGCAGACACCCACTTCACCATCGCCAAGGACGTGGGGTCGGATACCGCCACCGCCACGGTCACCAGCTTGAAGGGCGATGAGCTGGTCGAAGAGATCCGCCGGATGATGGGCGCGGAGAGCGGCGACGAGGCGGCCACCCGCCACGCTCGCGAGCTGGTCGCCTCCCAGAACTAGACAGCGAGCCAGAAGGCTTTACCCTCAACGGGTGAACCCGATCACCAAACGGCTGCGTTCCCGGGCCGAAAACGGCGACGCGCCGTCGGCGGCGGCCCCGGTGGTGACCAGCGGCATTGCCCGTCCGAACCGCAAGACCAAGGACATGGTCAAGCAGCTCAAGCCGGGCGACGTGGCGGTGATCGGACACCGGAACATCGATCGCATCGCGGCCGAGGACCTGGTGGCGAGCGGCGTCAAAGCCGTCCTCAACAACGATCCCTCCTCGGACGACAGGTATCCGAACCGCGGTCCGCTGATCCTGGTCGAGGCGGGTGTGCGCCTGATCGACTTTCCCGAGGCTGACCTCTTCGACCTGCTCAAGGACGGCGACCTGATCGAGCTCGACGGCCCGCACCTGAGACGAGACGGCGAGCGGATCGCCACTGGTGCCGAGCAGCTGAAGCCCGATCTTGACCGGCAGCTCGAACGGCAGCAGGAGCAGATCCACCTCGCCCTGGCCGACTTCGCCGAGAACACCGTCTCCCACATCCAGGAGGAGGGGGAGATGCTGAGCGGCAGCATCGAGCTGCCCGACACCCGCACCGAATTTCGCGACCGGCACGTGCTGATTGTGGTCCGCGGGCCCAACTACAAACGCGATCTCCGGGCGCTACGGGCCTACATCGGAGACGTGCGACCGTTGCTGGTCGGGGTCGACGGTGGCGCCGACGCGATCCGCGACGCCGGTTACAAACCGGACATGATCCTCGGCGACATGGACTCGGCCACCGACGAAACCCTGAAGTGCGGCGCCGAGCTGATCGTTCACGCCTACAGCAACGGGAAGGCTCCGGGGCAGCAGCGCCTGCTCGACCTCGGGCTCGATCCGATCATCCTGCCTTCGGTAGGCACCAGCCAGGACGTGGCGATGCTGATGGCCTTCGAGAAGGGCGCCTCGCTGATCGTCACGGTCGGTGCTCACTTCAACCTCATCGAGTTCCTCGACAAGGATCGCGCCGGCATGTCCTCGACCTTCCTGACCCGGTTGCGCATCGGCGAAGTGCTGGTGGACGCCAAGGGCGTGAGCCGGCTCTACAGCCCGGGGCTCACTGCAGGACCGCTTTTGTACTTCCTCGCCGCGTTCCTCGTGCTGGTCCTGGTCGTGATCCTGACCTCGCCGGCGCTCGCGGATCTGGCCGACTTGATCTGGCTGAAGCTCAAGATCCTGTTCGGTTTCTGAGAGTCTCTGCGCATGGGTTACAGCGCTCGCTACCACGCGGCCTCACTCGCAGCCGTATTTCTCGCTCTGGCGATCGGAATCCTGATCGGCTCGCAGGTCGGCGGCGACGTGCTCAACAACACCCGCAAGGATCTCGAGTCGAGCCTGACCGGTGATCTCGATGAAGCCCGCGGACATATCGACCAGCTCGAGACCGAAGCCGGCTGGGCAGACGACTTCGGCAGCGGCGTGCTGCCCCCGCTGACCCAGAATCAGATCCGCGGCGACCGCATCGGGCTGATCGGGTTCGGATCGCTTCCGAGCGAGATCACCGAGTCGGTGGACCGGGCGATCGAGCCGACCGGAGCCAATCTCGCTGCCGTCGGCGTGATTCGCGAGCCGCCCGACACGGAAGCGATCGCCGGCGCCCTTCCCGGTGGCATCAAGCTCCAGGGGCTGAGCCAGAACGTTGAAGTGCTCGGACGCTACGGCCGGATCACCGGGCGGCAGCTGATCGGCGGCGGTGCTCTGCTCGATGCGACCAAGTCCGAACTGATGTCCCAGTCCAGCGGTGAATTCGGCGGCCTCGACGGGCTGCTGATCTACCGCGCGGAGCCGGGCGAGCTCGATCCCGAACAGGCCGACCAGGTGGAACAGCTCGAAACGGGAATGCTCGACGGCGCCGACTCCACGTCTGCGGCGGTGGTCGGAATCGAAGAGGTCGGCACCGACCCCTCCTCGGTTTCGTACTTCGACAGCAACGACGTGACCAGCGTCGACAACCTCGACCAGCCCGCCGGCAAGGTCAGCCTGATCTACGCGCTGGCCGGAGCCGAGGGCTCGTTCGGGGTCAAAGAAGGCTCCGACCGTCTCCTGCCGGAATTGCTCCAGCCGCTGCCGCCGAAAAGGGCGGCCCGGCGAAAGCAGGGCTGACGCGTCACCTGGCTGGGGCTGCCCGTCGCAATCGCAGTGGCGCTGCTGGTCGTCCCGGCGGGCTGCCGCGGCTTGATCAGTTCGGGCCTCGTGAGAAAGAACTACCGGGACGAAGTGCTCGCCTTCCCGCTGGGGGCGGTACTTGTGACTGCCGCGCTGGTCAGCCTTGCCCCGCTAGCGGTCCTCGATGAGAGGGCGGGCCTCGACCTGCTCGAACCCGACCTGCGGCGCTGGATCGTCTACCTGATCGGCATTGCCTTCCTCGGACTGCTTGACGACTCGCTCGGGCTCGGGTCGAGCCCCGATACGCCCCGGGGCTGGCGCGGCCACGCCGGCGCCGTTGCCCGGGGCGAGCTGTCGACTGGCGCGGTCAAGGCGATCGGCGCGCTGGCCCTGGCCGCTTATGTGGTGACCGGGACGGGCAATGAATGGCTCGGCTACATCGCCGACGTGGCGCTGCTGATCCTCATGACGAACCTCTTCAACCTGCTCGACCTGCGCGGTGGCCGGGTGGAGAAGACGATGCTGATCGTCCTGGCGGCGATCTGTCTGATCGGCTGGACCATTCAGCCGATCGAACTGCTGGGCATCTTCGTGGGGCCGTTCATCGTCGGTCTGGCCTTCACCCTGAGGAACCGGGCGATGCTCGGTGACACCGGTTCCAACCTTGCCGGGGCCATGGTCGGGGTCTGGCTCCTGACCGAACTGGGCGACACCGGCAGCCTGATCGCTCTCGGCGTCGTCATTTTGATCACGATCTTCGGTGAATTTCGCTCAATTTCCGGGATCATCGACCGGGTTCCGCCTCTGCGGTTTATAGACTCCATCGGGAGAGTTAAGTGAGCAAACCCACCGAACGAGATACACGCTTCATCTTCGTCACTGGCGGCGTGCTTTCGGCTCTCGGAAAGGGCATTGCCTCGGCCTCGATCGGCCGGCTGCTCAAGGCCCGTGGTTTCCGGGTCCAGATCCAGAAGTTCGATCCTTACCTCAACGTCGACCCGGGCACGATGAGCCCGTTCCAGCACGGAGAAGTCTTCGTGACCGAGGACGGCGCCGAGACCGACCTCGACCTCGGCCACTACGAGCGCTTCACCGACGAGAACACGTCACGGGCCTCGAACGTGACCGCGGGCTCCGTCTACAACTCGGTGATCCGCCGTGAGCGCCGCGGCGACTATCTCGGCGGCACGGTCCAGGTCATCCCGCACATCACCGACGAGATCAAGAACCGCATCCTGATCGTCGCCGAGACCAAGCAGGTCGATTTCGTTATAACCGAGATCGGCGGCACGGTCGGTGACATCGAGTCACTGCCGTTCCTCGAAGCGATCCGCCAGCTCTATACCGACCTGACGCCCAAGCGCGCGATGTTCATCCACCTGACCCTGGTGCCCTACATCAGTCACGCCGGTGAGATGAAGACCAAGCCGACCCAGCATTCGGTTCAGGAACTACGCCGCATCGGCATCCAGCCGCACGCGCTGATCTGCCGCTCGGTGACCGGGCTCGATCGGGACATCCGGCAGAAGATCGCGCATTTCGCCAGCCTTCCGATAGACGCCGTGATCTCCGGCCAGGACGTCGACAACGTTTTCAAGATCCCGCTGATGTACCGGGCCGAGGGTCTCGACGATTTCATCCTCGACCACTTCCACATGGAAGCCCCGGCGCCCGACCTGAGCGAGTGGGAAGAGATGCTGCGTATGGCTGACCGCGCCGAAGGCACCGTGAGGATCGCCCTGGTCGGCAAATACATCCAGCTGGCCGATTCCTACAAGTCGGTGATGGAGGCCCTCGAGCACGGCGGCATCCACAACGGCGTGAAGGTCCAGTGCGATCTGGTCGATTCGGAAAACTTCGACGTCGCCGAGCTTGAAGGCGCCGACGGTGTGCTCATCCCCGGCGGTTTCGGAGAGCGTGGCATCGAGGGCAAGGTCGAGGCGGCGAAGTACGCGCGGGAAAACAGCATCCCTTACCTCGGCATCTGCCTCGGCATGCAGATCGCGGTGATCGAATTCGCCCGCTCGATCGCTGGCATGGACGGTGCCAATTCGGCCGAGTTCGACCCCGAAACCCCGTTCCCCGTGGTCGACCTGCTGCCCGAGCAGAAGGAAGTCTCCGACATGGGCGGCACGATGCGCCTCGGCGCCGACCCGGTCAAACTTCATGAGGGTACCCGCGCGGTCGAGATCTACGGTGAACCGGTTATCTACAAGCGCCACCGTCACCGTTACGAAGTAAACAACCTGCTGCGCACGCGACTCGAAGACGACGGACTCGTCTGCAGCGGGACCTCACCGGACGAGCGCCTGGTCGAGATCGTAGAACTGCCCGATCATCCCTTCTACGTCGCCTCGCAGTTCCATCCCGAGTTCAACTCCCGTCCCAATCGCCCGGAACCCCTGTTCCGCGAATTCATGAAAGCCGCCGCCGAGCGCGCCGGTGCGAACGACGCTTCGGACGCTGAAGCCGTGTCTGATGGAAATCGGGTCAGTTAGCGGTTAGGCTCGGGTCATGATTTTCGTTTTTTGGATGGTCCTTGCTCTCGCTGTCGGCGCTTTCCACGCGTCACGGCATCGGGAAGGCAGGACCAGAGGAGAGACAGCCGGGATCTTCCTGCGCTGGTGGCTGATCATCGCCGTCGGTGTCGGCGGACTGGTCGGCGCGGGATTCCACATCTTCGATGGTGCCGGGACCGCAAAGGAGATCTGCTTCACCCGGGGTGACGGCGGATTCCAGTTCGAGAACGCGATGGGCGACCTTTCGATCGGAGTCGCGGCGCTCATGTGCATCTGGATCCGCAATCCGATGTGGTGGGCCGCGGTCATCCTGATCTTCGCGATCCAGTACTACGGTGACGCCTACGGCCACGTCTACCAGATGGTCGAGTACGACAACCATTGCGTCGACAACACCGGCGCCGTGCTCTGGAGCGACATCATCGTGCCGTCCGTGGCGATCATCCTTTTCGGCATCATGCACCGCTCCGGTCCAAAGCGGACCTGACCGGCTTGAGTCGTTTCGTCCGGCTATGCGAAATTTCCAGCCCGACCGGCGAGGAAGGCGCGGTGGTGTCCGCGGTCAAGGCCGAGCTCGAGTCCTTCGGGCTGGAAGTGTCCGAGGACGATGCCGCCGGTCCGGCGGAAGCGGGCGCCGGCAACCTGTTGCTGCGGATCGAAGGGGAGAAGCCTGGCTTCGTTCTGTTCTGCGCTCACCTCGACACGGTCCCCCACGATGGGCCGATCGAGGTGGTGCTGGACGACGGCGTCTATCGCAGCCGCGGCGACACCATCCTTGGCGCCGACAACAAGGCCGCGGTCGCGGTGTTGATGGAGCTGGCCAGTCGGTACTCGACCAGGAAGCCCCCGGTCGGGATCGAGATCCTGCTCACGGTGGCCGAGGAACAGGGGCTGCGCGGTGCGGCCGCCTTCGATGTTTCCCGGCTCGAAGCAAAAGCCGGCTTCGTCCTCGACCACGCAAGCGACATCGGTGAGGTGATCACCGCCGCGCCGAGCCTCCACCGGATCAGTGCCGAGTTCACCGGGGTCGAGGCCCATTCCGGGCTGGACCCGGAATCCGGTCGCTCGGCGATCGCCACCACCGCCGCCGCGATCTCGGAGATGAAACTGGGGCGGCTCGACGAAGAGACCACAGCCAATATCGGGCTGATCGAGGGGGGTTCCTCGGGCAACATAGTTCCAGGCAGCTGCCGGGTTTCGGGCGAGGCCCGCTCGATCGATCCGGACCGGGTCACCGACGTCATCGCTTCGATGAGCGACTCGATGGTCTGGGCCGCCTCGGAGCACGGCTGCGAAGTCGACATCGTCACCGAGGAAGTCTTTAGTGGCTATCGAACGCCGGATGACTCACCGGCGCTGATCGCCGCCGAGGAGGCCCTGCGGGCGCGGGGCCACGAGCCTGTCCGGGTGTCGACCGGCGGCGGCAGTGACGCCAACGTCTTCATGGCCGCCGGCTTCGACACTCTGCTGCTGGCCAACGGCACCTACGACAACCACACGCACGAGGAGTCGGTTCCCCGGGAGAATCTTGTCGAGATGCTCGAAATCTGTGAAGAGATCCTGATTGCGGTGGCCGCCCGGTGCTGAAGCTGCGGCGGGCCGTGGTCGTGTCGGCGGACCCTCTGGAGACGGAGATCGAAGGCGAGCGCCGGCGGGCCTGGGCCGACGAATCCATGGTCGGGCCCTGTGGGGTCGGAGATGAAGTGATCGTCAACGTCGAGGCGCTGGACCTCGGTCTGGGGTCGGGCGGGTTCGACATCGTCCACGTGAACCTCACCCGGGGACTCGATGCCGCGGGCTCGGACGGCGAGCACGTGATGAAACTGAACTACAGCTCGCTCCAGCACCCGGTCGGGACGATCGAGCGCGGGGTCGACGAAGACCAGGCCGCGGTTGAGCCGGCCGTGCCGGTGATGGCCATCGGACTTCACGGACATCTGCCACCGGCCGCGTGGGCAGTTGCGCAAGCCTCGAAAGGCCTTCGCATCGGCTACATCCAGACCGGGGGAGGCGCTTTGCCCGGCTCACTCTCGCGTGACGTCACGGAATTGCTTGACCGCGGTCTGCTTGCCGGACACGTGACCGTCGGGCCGGCCTACGGCGGCCGGGATGAAGCGATCACCCTGGTCGGGGCGATCGACGCCGCTCGCGGGCTCGAATGGGATGGGGTGATCAGTGGACCCGGGCCGGGCATCCTCGGCTCGGCCACCGTCTACGGCCACGGCGGTATGGCGGCGCTCGACGTGGTCCACTGCGGTCTCAGCCTGGGCGCGCCGGTCGTGCTCTCGCCTCGCATCTCGAGCGGCGATCCGCGCCCCCGGCACCAGGGCCTGAGCCACCACTCGCAGGCGGTGCTCGGTCTTGCCCTCGGCGCCGTCAACGTGCCGCTTCCGTCGGGCAGGGAGGACTTGGCCGCCCTTGCCGGTGGTCTCGGCAACGGCGGGCACGTCATCAGCTCGGAAGTGGTCGACCTCGAGGGCTACGGCTCCAGCGGGCTGCCGCGGCGGACCATGGGCCGCGACCTCGACGAGGACCCCGACTTCTTCGGCGGGCCGCTCGCGGCCGGTGCGAGGCTGGCGGCACTGATCAACGGCTGATTCGTTGCGCGGCAAGGGAAGGTTTCGCCCGGGACGAAAAGGTCCTCATGCCGCCTGCCGTCGCCACTCCGGAGATCGAGAACGCCCGCTTCGAGCACCTGCTGCTCGAATTCCTGGCCTACCTGGAGCTGGAACGCGGACTCTCGCGCAACACCCTTAACGCCTACCGGACCGATCTGCTCCAGTTCGGCGGGTACCTGCGCGAACGGGGAATCGACCCGATCGGGATCACCGCCGCGGAGATGTCGGAGTTCGTCGGCTCGTTGACCTCCGCCGACGGTGAGCATCCGCTGGCTGCCTCGACCGTGCACCGGAAGACCGCGGCGCTGCGGTCCTTCTACAAGCACCTGCGGCGTGAAGACCTGATCACCGACGACCCGACGGTCGGTCTGACCACACCGCGGCGCGCGAAGAAGCTGCCGAACGTGCTCAACCAGGCCGAAGTCTCGAAGCTGCTCGCCGCTCCGAAGGGCTCGACCCCGCAGGCTTATCGCGATCGCGCCATCCTCGAAGTGATGTACGCCTGCGGCCTGCGCGCCTCCGAGCTGACCGGCCTCGAGACGACCGACGTCGACACGCACCACGGCATGCTCAAGGCCCGGGGCAAGGGCAGCAAGGAGCGCATCGTGCCGCTCGGTCGCCAGGCGATCACGGCGATCGAGCTCTACCAGCGCTCCGCCCGGCCGGAGCTGGTCAAAGGCCGCACGGAAAAGGCGCTCTTCCTCAACTTCCGCGGAAAGGCCCTGACCCGGCAGGGGCTCTACAAGATCGTCCAGGGCCACGCCCGCACGGCCGGTCTCGAAGACCGAATGAGCCCACACACCCTGCGCCACTCGTTCGCAACCCACCTGCTGGCCGGAGGCTGCGACCTGCGTGCCGTTCAAGAAATGCTGGGTCACGCCGACGTGGCCACGACGCAGATGTACACGCACTTGTCAGGCGAGCAGTTGAAGGACGTGTATTTCAAGACGCACCCGAGGGCGACCTCAACCTGAACGAGCCCCCGGACGAACTGGGTCGGATAGATCTCCAGCCTGGAACGTTTCCCGACCCAGTTGCGTGGGAGGGCCGGTACGACTCGTTCTGGGTCGGCTTTGCAGTGAGGTCGGATGCTTGTCCGACCCAGAATGGGGGTGGGGGATTGGCTTGGCTCTATTGCTTATTCTGGGCGGGTGCCTGAACTTCCCGAAGTCGAGACGATTCGTCGCCAGCTCGAGCCCGACCTCGTTGGCCGGACGATTGAATCCGTAGAAGTCCTCGATCCTTACTTCACCAAGCCCGTCTTGCCTCGCGCCTTCGAGAAGGCGGTCGCGGGCCAGGAGATCGTTGACGTTGGCCGGCGTGGCAAATATCTGATGCTGGAACTCGGTGATGGCAACACCGTCGTCATTCACCTTCGCATGACCGGCAGCCTGATCCTGGTTGACCCTGCGGGCGTCGAAAACCCTGGTGATGCCCGGATCTACGAGGCCGACTCCAGCGAGAAACACCTCAAGGCGCGGTTCTCGCTCGATGACGGGGGAGAGCTTCGTTTCACTGACCCACGCCGTTTCGGGCGGGGCTTCGTCGCCGATGACGATGCCCTCCAGGAGTATTTCGACTCCCGGCTCGGGGTCGAGCCGCTCTCGCCCGAATTCACGGTCGAATCGATGGCCGCGATGACCAGCAACCGAACCGGTCCGCTCAAGTCGTTCCTGCTCAACCAGGACGGGGTCGTCGGGGTCGGCAACATCTACGCCGACGAAGCGCTGTTCCGGGCCCGGCTCCATCCGCTGACGACCGGGGCTTCGCTCAAAAGCCAGCATCATGAGGCCCTGCGTGACGGTGTGGTCGAGGCACTCGAGCGCGGCCTCGACCTCGGTGGTGCCTCGATCGACGACTACCGGGACGCCAAGGGGGAGGCCGGTTCGATGCAGAAGGAGTTCCTGGTCCACCGCCGCGAGGGCGAGGACTGTCCGAACTGCGGCGAGACGATCGTCCGGATCGTGGTCGGCGGACGCTCCACCTACTACTGCCCGAACTGCCAGGTCAAGCTGCGGAAACCGGCTCGCCGTAAGCGCGCCTGAAGGCCCGTCCGGCAGATCCGGCACCCTTAAGGCATGGCCGGAACTTTCAAGACAGAAGCGGTCGTCCTCCGCTCGATCCGATACGGCGAGGCCGACCGCATCCTCCACCTGTACTCACGTGAGTACGGGCGACTCGGCGCGATCGCCAAAGGGGTGCGGAAGCCGAAGTCCCGGTTCGGCGGACGGCTCGAGCCGTTCTTCCGGCTCAACCTGGTGCTGCACCGCGGCCGCGGCGACCTGCATACGGTCACTGCCGCCGAGACGGTCGAAGGTTACGGCGCGCTGCGTTCCTCCGCGCGCGGAATCCGGGCTGCTGGAGATGCCTGTGGTGCGGTGCTCAAGCTGCTCGACGGTGCCGAGCCGAACCAGCCCGCGTACAACCTTCTCTGCCGGTACCTGGCCCTGGTCGACGCCGACCCGGCTGGAAGCGTCGCGGGGCTTGGCGGCATGGTCACCTTCCGGCTAAAACTGGCTCTGGCAGCGGGTTTTGCGCCTGAACTCACCGGTTGTTCCAGGTGCGGCGCGACCGATCACCTGACCGCTTTCTCGGGCGCCGCCGGCGGAGTGGTCTGCCCGACCTGCGAGGCCAACTCGTTCCCGTTCTCGGGCGAGGCCCACGAGTTCATGGTCACCGCCCTCGGCTCGCCGATGAGCGCCGGTACCGAGAGTTCCAATATTGCCGTGAAACAGGCGGGCCGCGCGATCGGCGACACTCTCGAATACCACGCCCACGTGCGCCTGCCGAGGCCGGAAGAGACCGCAGCAGCTTGACCTCACCATTTGCCGAAATAGCCAGTGAACGCGAGAAAGCCAGCCTTTCCGAGCGGGCGGTGCTCTCTTGGCCGGCGACCCGGGCGGTGCCGGAGGAGGACAGCCACCTGCGCACGCCCTTTCAAAGGGACCGCGACCGGATAGTTCACAGCAAGTCCTTCCGCCGCCTCATGCACAAGACCCAGGTCTTCATCGCGCCCGAGGGCGACCACTACCGGACCAGGCTGACCCACACGCTCGAAGCGACCGGCATCGCCCGGACCGTCGCGCGGGCCCTCGACTTGAACGAAGACCTGACTGAAGCGATCGGCCTGGCCCACGATCTGGGGCATCCGCCTTTCGGACATATCGGCGAGCAGGCTCTCGATGAAGCGAGCAAAACACACGGCGGTCCGGGCTTCCGTCACAACGAGCACTCGCTGCGGGTGGTCGACGTACTCGAACGGGAGGGGCGTGGCCTCAACCTGAACGAGCCGGTGCGCCAGGGGATCCTCAAGCACACCGGGCCGGTGAAGAGCGCCTCACTGGAAGGTCAGATCGTGCGGCTGGTCGACCGCGTCGCTTACATCAACCACGACATCGACGACGCCCTGCGGGCCGGAATACTCAGTCCGGGCGATCTGCCTGCGGACGAGATCGCCATGCTCGGTCCGACCGGTTCCGGCCGGATCGATTCCCTGGTGACCGACATCGTCGAGCAGTCGAGGACCGGTGACGAGATCAGGCAGAGCGATTCGATGGGCGCGGCGATGCTCCGGCTGCGCAAGTTCATGTTTGACAATGTGTACCTCGGGGATACGGCGCGGAAGGAGCATGAACGGGTGAACCGCGCCCTGCGAATCCTCTTCGAGCACTACATGGAGCGGATCGATGAGGTTCCGGTGATCGACCCGGAAGCCGATGACCTCCAACGGGTGATCGACCTGCTTGCCGGTATGACCGACCGGTACTGCATCGCCCACTTCACCGACCTCTATGTGCCCGAGGGATCCCGCTTCTAGAGCCGTACTTCGGGCGTCGATCGCGGCGGCGTAAGCTAGCTGTCGATGTCCAAGTTCACTCCTGACACGATCGACCGGGTCCGCGCCGCCGCCGACATGGTTGAGATCGTCTCCGCCCACACCGAGCTGCGCCGTCAGGGTGCCCGCTGGACCGGGCTCTGCCCTTTCCACGACGAACGCTCGCCGTCCTTCGGCATCCACGCCGAAGACAAGCTCTACCACTGCTTCGGCTGCCAGGTCGGCGGTGACCTCTTCGACTTCGTGGTCGCCACCGAGAACATCGACTTCCCGGACGCAGTGGAGCTGCTTGCCGATCGTTACGGCGTCGAGATCACCCGTGAGAAGGAAGACCCGCAGGCCGAGCAGCGGCGCCAGGCGAGGACCCGGCTCAGCGAGCTGCTTGAGCGGGCGGCTGGTTACTACTCCGCCTATTTCCACGATGCGCCGGAAGCCGGCAAGGCCCGGGAGTATCTGGCCGGGCGTGGCCTCGGCGAGGAAGTCCTCCGGGACTTCGGCGTCGGTTATTCACCGAGCGCCTGGGACACCCTGATCGTCCGTGGCCAGCAGGCGGGCTTCTCGGTTGCGGAGATGGCAAAGACCGGACTCGCCCAGAAGGGCCGGAACGGTGGCATGTATGACCGTTTCCGCGAGCGAATCACCTTCCCGATCCGGGATGCCCGAGGGCGAGCGGTCGGCTTCGGTGCCCGCGCGATGCGTGACGAGCAGAAGCCGAAGTACCTGAACTCGGCCGAGAACGAGATTTTCCACAAGAGCGAGATCCTTTACGGGATCGACCGCGCTCGCGGACCGATGGCGAAAGCGGGACGGGCTGTCGTGGTCGAGGGGTACACCGATGTGATCGCGCTCCACCAGGCGGGTCTGACCGAAGCGGTCGGCGTGATGGGCACCGCGATCACCGAGCAGCAGCTGGCGCTGCTTTCGGGCACGGTCGAGAACATCGTGCTCGCCCTCGACGCCGACGCCGCCGGACGCAAGGCGATGCTGCGGGCGCAGCGGGTCGCGGCCGGCCGCAAGCTGACGATCCGGGTGGTCGCGATGCCGGCCGGCGAAGACCCGGCCGAGCTGGTCGTCTCCGAAGGCGGGGCGGAGCGGTTCCGGAACCTGGTCGACAACGCGGTCGACCTGCCCGAATTCCACCTCGACCTGATCATGGACGGGGTCGATCCGGCGTCGCCCCAGGACCGCGACCGCGGACTTGCCGAGGCTGCGCCGGTTCTGGCTGAAGTTCCGGTCGGGGCCACACGCGACGAGCTGGTCAGAAAAGCCGCCGAACGGCTGGGCATCGATCCCACCGTGGTGGTCGCCCGGGTCACTTCGGCCCCCGCGCCTCAGCCGGAAACAAGGACCGGCCCGACCACCTCTACATCCACGCCGGAGGCCCCGGCTCCAGCAGCGGCGCTGTTGTCCCAGCGGGAGCGCCAGGAACGACATCTGCTCGCGATGTGTGTCGCCAAACCGGACGAAGGCCGCCCCTACATCGAGAAGCTCGAGCCGAAACACATGACCTCGCCTTTGATGATGCGAACCGTCGAATGGCTGAAGCTTCACCTCGACGACCCCGCCGAAGGACTCGACCCCGATGACCGGGAGCTTCACCGCCTGGTCGCCGCGCTGGTGCTCCGGGCCAGCCCGGAACAAGTCGGCACCGGCTCGATCCGCCGGAACTTCATGGAGCTCGAACTGGCCGCGCTCGAAGACGAGATCGCCACCGCATCGGCCGGTGAGGACGCCAAGTTGAGGGCAAGTCTGAGCAAGCAGCGCGCCGAACTGCTGGAGAAGGTCAGCCGCGCCGAGGCCGAGGTATGAGGAGTAGATCAGCCGTCCCGTTTCGGTAGGCTGCGACCGACCTATTCGGGGGTAGCTCAATCGGTAGAGCGACGAGCTGTTAACTCGTAGGTTGACGGTTCGAGTCCGTCCCCCCGAGCTTCAGATCTAACGCGCCGTCAGGGCCTCGATCAATTCGACTCCCCTGGCGGCGCCGTCATGTTCCCGGCTCCACGCGGCGATTTCCTCCGCCCTGGAACGGAATCCGGGGTCGCCCAGGATCTCGGCGACCGCCCAGCGCAGGGAGTTCGGCCCGGTGAGACTCCATCGCACCGAAAGTCCGACCCCGGCCCAGGTGATCCGGGCCGCGGTTTCGTTCATGTCACCGGCCGCGGGGCAGGTCAGTACAGGGACGCCCTCATGAAGGGCGCGGGCGACCGTGCCGTGGCCGCCGTGGCAAAGGACCAGTGTCGCCTGTGGCATGACCTGTGAGTAACTGAGCCAGTTGACGAGGACCGCGTTGGCCGGAACCTCGATCGGATGGGATGGCACCACGTTGTTGGTCGTCGCCACGACCCTGACCGGCTCCCCGGCCAGCGCCTTCAGCGCCGAGCGCACGAGGTGGTTGTGCGGGTCCTGCGACGTGCTGGGCGCGACCAGGATCAACGGGTCGTCGCCCGGAGGGAGTTCGATCTCGTCGTGCGGTATCTCGAACGGCATCGGGCCGGTGACATGAACCGACGCGGGCCAGTCCCGGGGGTATTCGAGCTGCGGGTAGGTGGCCACCATCGCCAGGTCGGGGCTGATCCCGCCGTGGAAGCGTTCGGTCGGCGGCAGGCCGACCACTTCCCGCTGGGCATTGAGATCGTGGCGCCCGCGCTCGAGCCCCCGCACGAGCAGGCTGTCGGTCACCTCCCAGAGTTTGCGGCCGACTCCCGTACGCGGTGGCAGTGCCCCGATCGCGAAGAACGGCATGCCGTCACCCTGGACCGGGTAGATGTGGGGGATCAGGGTCGCCCAGTGGCAGCCGTGCTTCTCGGCGGCGAGCGCCGGGGCGACGGTGAGGATGTCGTTGACCACCACATCCGGTTCGAACTCTTCGAGCAGTGGCATCAGGGCGACCGCGGCGTCACCGCCACCGGGCGATCCGGAGGCTGGCGGTGGAAACACCTGGTACTGCTCGGCGCTGACGAAGCCGAGTCCCGCGCCCTCGACCGCTTCCTGCCATTGCGGCCAGGTCTCGACCAGGACTTCGTGCCCGGTCGACGTAAGTGACCGGGCGAGGCTGATCGCGGGAAAGACGTGTCCGGGGTCGCCGAAAGCGGCGACCAGGCACCGCAGAGGCTTCTTCGATGAGTTCGCGATGACCGGCCGGGCCGGTTTACATCCCGCCGGAGTCGGGACCGGAGACCGGGCGGCTCATGACGATCTCGGGGATCGCGCAGTTCGGCGAGACTTTGAGCAGGAAAGAGACCGCGTCGGCGATGTCCCCGGTGGTCATCATCTTCTCGGGCGGGACCATCTCGCGCGCGAATTCGGTCATGTCGGTGTTGACGAAGCCGGGGCAGATCGCGGTCGAACAGACGCCAGAGGCACCGAGCTCCTTTTGGGTCGATGCCGAGAAAGAGATGACCGCGGCCTTGGTTGCCGCATAGATCGAGAGCCACCCCGGGTACTGCTTGCCGGCGATCGAAGCGAGGTTGACGACCAGGGCTTTGCCGTGTTCTTCGCCGGCCTTCTTGAGCATCGGAACTGATTCGCGCGTGGCGACCATCAGCGCCCGGAGGTTGACCGCCACCTGGAGGTCGAAATGCTTGACCTGGATCTGGTCGACGGCCGAGCCGATGCCGACGCCGGCGTTGTTGACCAGACAGTCGAGCCGTCCCCACTGGCGCTTGTGCTCGGCGATCAGGTCGATCACGGCCTGCTCGGAGGTGATGTCGGCGACCACGGCTTCAACCTTGAGGTCGTCGTCGGCAAGCGATTCGGCGGCGGCGACCAGCTTGTCTTCACGCCGGCCGGAGATCGTCACGGCGTAACCGCTCTCGGCAAGCCGCCTCGCGATCGCCAGGCCGATGCCACCGGAACCACCCGTCACCAATGCCGCTCTTTTCGCCATGTTCTCTCCGTTCGGTTGAGTAAGACTGGCCGGAGACTATGCGACCCGGGAAAGAAATTGCCCCACCAGTATGCAAGTCATTGGCCGAACGGCAACAATAGGATGCAGCATCCATTCTGTCCGTCCGGAATCACAGAATTTGATGGGAGATCAAGAGCATGACCGAAGAGAAGTCAGGCGGCGGTGAACTACTCGGGGCCTTCGCGAAAGAGGCCCGTCAGCGCTGCGACATGATCTCGGCCGGGCTCGACACGGGCACCACCGACTTCGAAGCTCTCCGGCAGGAAGCCCACGCTCTTCATGGCACCGCCTCGACCCTCGGGCTGCGCCGCCTCGGCGAGCTCGCCGGCCTGATGGAATCCGATCTCTCCGAAGCCGCCGAGGCGGGGGAGATCCGCCCGAACCGCGCCAGCCAGATCTCCGATGCCGCCGAAGCGCTCGCCGCCGGCGTCCAGGCAGCGTCGAAAGGCGAAGAGGAGCCGCCGGACGTCGGCCGTTCGCTTTCGCAGCTTTTCGCGATGTAAGAACCACAGAAAGTTTCCCTCGACTGGTGGATCTGTGGTAGGAGTGGTGCATGAGCGTTCGCAAGGCAGGGGTCAAGCGTTAGAGGTACCGGTATTCATTCTGGTGTCTCGGAATCATCGCGGCCTTCCTGGTTTCACCCGGTTTCGCCGGCGCCGCCACGCTCGGCGCGACGTCAAATACCATCAGTTACACCGCCGTCGCCGGTGAAACCAACCAGCTGACCATCAAGCGCACCGGTGCCGACATCGTCTTCACCGAGTCGGGGGCGGTCACGATTGCGGCCGCGGTCCCCTGCGTGAACGTTCTGGCAAGTGTCGCCACCTGCCCCGCAGCGGGCATCCGGGACATCGAGGTCGCCCTCGACAACCTGAACGATTCCGGCTCGTACGATGCCTCGGTGGGGCCACCGGTCAACCAGGTGCGGATCGACGGCGGTCTCGGGGAAGACACCCTGACCGCGGCGGGACTGACCGTGGGCTTCTCGATCGGCCGCGAGGGCAACGACGTCATCACCGGCGGCGACAGCCCTGACGACATTCGCGCTGACGTCGGCAACGACGTCGTTACGGGGGGACTCGGCGACGACTATCTCGATGACGGACCGGGGACGGACATCGTGAGTGGCGGCCTGGGCAATGATCGTTTTTGACGATCGCGTATCGGGTGGCGATGGCTCCGACTCGACGACCGGTGATGACGGAAGCGACGAGTTCATCTTCGAGTTCTCCGACGGTGACGCCGACCAGATCAGCGGCGGCGGAGGCTTCGACTCGTACCGGGATTTCTCGCAGTTCGGTCTGAAGATCGACCTTGACGGAACCGCTGATGACGGATTTCGCGATCCGCTGGAGGGACCGGCGATCGACAACGTAGGCGCCGACGTCGAGGATCTGGACACCCAGCAGAGCACCGAGGACATCCTCACCGGCAATGACTCCGCCAATCAGATAGACGGCGGCCCCGGCAACGACCGGATCTCCGGTCTCGGCGGTCCCGACGCCCTGCTCGGCGACCGCGGCGACGACTTCCTGAACGGCGGCGAGGGCATCGACACCCTCGACGGTGCCAGCGGCGCAGACACGCTGCGAAGCCGGGACGCCAGCCCCGACGAGGTCGACTGCGGCTCAGCCACGGACCTCCTGCTGGCCGACCAGCTCGACGACTTCACGGTGACCTGCGACCAGAGCTCGACCGGATCAAAGATCAAGGGATCAAGCGCCCGGCTGAAGAAAGGCAAGGCCAGGCTCAAGGTCAGCTGCCCCGCGGCCGAGGGCATCGACTGCAAGGTGAAGATCACCGCGATGAAGGGCAAGAGAGTCCTGGCCAAGGGCGCCGGCAAAGTGAAGTCGGGCAAGGTCGGGAAGATCAAAGTCAAGCTGACCAAGGCCGGCAAGAAGGCCAGGTCGAAGAAACTCATCCTGAAGGCGAAGACCGTGCTCACCGACGCCAGCGGCGCCACGGTCACCACGACCTTGCCGAAGCTGACGCTGAAGCGCTGACCTACGGTCGGCATCGTCTCACGGGCTCCCGCCCGAGGGCAACGGGCCACATACAATCGCCGCCGCGGGCCGGTAGCTCAGCTGGTTAGAGCAGCGGACTCATAATCCGTAGGTCGAAGGTTCGAGTCCTTCCCGGCCCATTCGCATTCAACTTTGGTTCAGGCGGCGAGCCAGATCGCGTCGTTTCCCATTGGAATCCGCTTGACCGACTTGTCACCGAGCAACATGATCAACTGGCGCTCGGTTTCGTCGCGGTCCGGCGCGTCGTTGCCGTGGGTCATGATCGCGGCGATCTCCTGGGTGGTGAGACCACCCGGATAGAGCCGGAGGGCTTCGACCGGGGTATCCGCGGGAGCACTCCGGTTGAGCGTCGGGTCGAGGTTGGCGATCACCAGGTCATAGGCATCGGCGTTGTGAAATCCCCCGGCCTCGATACGCGTCAGGCCGGCCTCGAAGATGATCGCCGGAGACGTAAAACGCACGCCGTCGTCCGTGTTCGCGGTCTTGCCCTGGAGGTCGGTCGGACCGCCGGCCGCCGTCCTCGCTTCAGCCCAGTCGGTGCGGAAGGCGTCCTGCACCTCTTGCGTGTCGAGTGAGTCGACGATGCGATCGGCGTCGAGTCCCTCGACCGAGCTCAGCGCGGCCCTCAGCTGGTTATCGTCGTCGGGCAGCAGCGGCGAATTGAAATTCAGGAGCTGAAGGGCTCGCAGGGTCCGCCATTCGGAGCCGGGCTGAATCAGGCGGGCGGCGACGATCGCCAGGCTCGCTCTCCAACTGGTCACTGGCCTGACTTTCGGCTCGATCGCGAACGGCATCCCGAATCGCTCCCGCAGGTCGACCTGCCCGCTCGCGATCTCGGCTGGGGTAAAGCGGTGAATCGCCGTGCGGGGCTCCGACATCCCGATCATGACCAGCTGCCACTCGAGCTGGTCCCGGTAACGCCATTCGATCGTGCGGAGGGCCGGACTTGCGGAATAGCCGAAAGGGCAGGTCGGATCGATGAAGAGCCTGGCGGTGATCGGGCCGGGGTTCGAAGGGGTTGCGTTCATTCCGGGTGACTCCTGACTGGAAAGAGGGGCAACCAGAATAGTGAGCGGCCATCCCGGACGAGCCAGTTACACTAGTAGCCGTGAATCCGACCTTCAACGGTCGAACCGCCGGACTGCTTTTCGTGGCGGTCGGCTGGACGCTTTTTCTCGCGCTGGTCGGATCTCCGGAGATCCTGCTCTTCACGACACCGGTATTTCTCCTGGCCGCGCCGCTCGCGCTCGGCCGGTACGTCGGTGAGGAACTCGTAGGTAGGCTGGCCCGTACGGTACGTCCGGCCAGGAGAGGACGCGGCACCCAGCCGCCCAGCGGACACGAAGCGGCCCGGGATTCGATCCTGGGCGCGCTGCTTATTGCTTCGAATCTCGCCGGCCGGGCTCCACCGGCCTTCGCTGCCTGAGCCGGTCGATTCGCCTTCGGGCGCCTGACCGGTGAAGCTGTCCGTATCCGCAGCACCCGGGATTCAGGAGCCACAAGATGAAGCGCCTGATCGGCACACTCGTTGTGCTCGTTTCACTGGCGGCCGCACCGTCGCCCGCCATCGCCCACCAGGGCAACCCCAACTTCAGATCTGAGATCACGTCGATCACACCGGCGGCGGCTGCTGACGGTCTCGAGGTCCAGATCGAGAACTTCGACGACAACGTCCAGCTCGTCAACCGGACGGGCAAGTCGGTGGTTATCAAGGGATACGACGGCGAGTCCTATGTCCGGATCAGCCCGGATGGCCAGGTCGAGGTGAACCTGAACTCGCCTGCGTATTACCTCAACGAAGACCGGTTCGCTGACGTCACCGTGCCGGAGGGCGCGCCGGAGTCGGCGGAAGAAGACGAAGGACTCGCCGACGGGCTGATCATCGCGGTGTTCGCGCTTGTCGCCATCGGGCTGCTCGCCGGAGCCCTCTACTGGGTCAGGCATAGCTCGAACGACTGAGTCGCTGGCAACTGGCAGTGAAATTGCCCCCCAGGGGACTAATTTCACTGCCGATCCTGGAAATCAATTACGGGGACGGCGCCTCTTGCCCGAGGGGCGCCGGCCGCGGGCTTCAAGCCGGTCGCGGCTCGATTCGTTCGCCGGGACGGTCCTCAGTCCGCGCGTCTGGTTGAAAAGGATCTCCTCGGCGCAACGGCGGTGCCAGTGCGAGTGCTCGGTGCCGCCGATGCGGCCGATGTACTGGACGACGACGTGTTCGTCGCCGACTTCGATCGAGTCGTAGCACCCCTGGCACTTGTAGAACTTCTGCGAAATCGACCGGATGATCCAGATCTCGTCACCGTCTTCGGTGTGACCGGTGAGGCTCTGGCGGCGATTTGGCAGTCCGGAGAAGGAATTCATAAAACCCTGCACTTAGAAGGGAAACGTGGTGGGGGGGCGAATTGGATCCGCGTGAGCACAGTGACCGCCGATACCAAGACCCTGTCAACTTACATCCAGGACCGGATCGACGAATTTTCCCGATCGCAGAAGGATGTGGCCCGTTACATCGTTGACCACCTCGACGAGGCCGCCTTCCTGACTGCCGAAGAGCTGGCCCGCCGGGCCAGTACTTCGTCATCGACGGTGGTCCGCTTCTCACAGGCTCTCGGCTTCGAGGGCTACCCCGAACTTCAGAGCTCGGCGATCGAGGAATATCGCGCAACAGTCGGCGGCGGCAACGAGACCGCCGGTGGCCGCATGCTCTTCTCCTTTGATCATTCCGAGTTCGAGGCATCGCTCGGCACCGACCACGCGAACCTCGAGGAAACGGCGAGGAAACTCGACCAGGAGCAGATTGACGGGGCGGTGGCCGCACTTGCCGCCGCAAACCAGGTCGTGATCGTCGGCACCGATCAGATGGCGTTTTTCGCCAGTTATCTCCGCCACACGCTCAGCCTGCTCGACATCCGCGCCGAGATCGTCACTTCGACCGCCGGTCCATCGCTGCAGCGCCTCGGCCGGATCGACCCCGACACGTTGCTCATCACCCTTTCCGCCGGCCGCTCGCACCCCCTGCTGGCCCGCGCGATGAAGCTCGCCGAGCACCGCGAGGCACGCACGCTCGCAATCGCCGATGCGACGCTCTCCGACGCCGTCAAGAAAGCCGACATGAGCCTCTACTACTCCTCGAACAGCCCCTCTTTCCTGCGCTCGAACACCGCCCTCATGGCGTTGGTCCACGCGCTCGCCCACGGGGTCTATTCCCGGGACGAAGACGCGCATCGCGACCGCATTCGCGCCTATAAGCTGAAGTAGGCCAACCCGAGGCGTTCCGTCCGGCTCGCCCGGGTCTTTTTGCCGTTCTGTCCAGAACCTCGGCCTCCGCGACTCTTTATGCTGAAGGAGATGGCTGAAGAAGCAACATTCCGAGTAAAGACCGGCCTGGCAGAGATGCTCAAGGGCGGTGTGATCATGGACGTGGTCGACGCCGAACAGGCGAAGATCGCCGAAGACGCCGGGGCCTGCGCGGTCATGGCGCTCGAGCGTGTGCCGTCAGACATCCGCCGTGATGGCGGAGTCGCCCGCATGTCGAACCCCCGCATGATCAAGGAAATCCAGGCGGCCGTTTCGATCCCGGTCATGGCCAAGGTGCGTATCGGCCATTTCGCCGAAGCCCAGGTGCTCGAGTCGCTCAACATCGATTTCATCGACGAGTCCGAGGTCCTGACCCCGGCCGACGAGTTCAACCACGTCGACAAGTTCGAGTTCAAGGCGCCCTTCGTCTGTGGCGCCACCAACCTCGGTGAGGCGCTGCGCCGGATCGGTGAGGGCGCCGCGATGATTCGGTCGAAGGGCGAGGCCGGCACTGGCAACATCGTCGAAGCCGTGCGCCACATGCGCGAGATCACCTCGGGCATCCGTCACCTCGGCACGCTCAGCTCGGTCGAGCTGCCGACCGCCGCCAAGAACCTTCAGGCGCCGCTCGAACTGGTCCGCGACGTCGCGACCAGGGGCTGGCTGCCCGTTCCCCTCTTCTGCGCCGGTGGCATCGCCACGCCGGCCGACGCCGCCCTGATGATGCAGCTGGGAGCCGAAGGAAACTTCGTCGGCTCCGGCATCTTCAAGAGCGACGACCCCGAACGCCGGGCGAAGGCTATCGTCGAAGCGACGACGCACTTCAACGAGCCCGAGCGGGTCGCCGCCGCGTCCGAGCTGCTCGGCGACGCGATGCCCGGCATCGAGATGTCGGCGCTCGGCGACGACGGACGCCTTGCCGGCCGCGGCTGGTAGCACTTCTCACGATCCCGGCGACTCGCCGGTGAAGATCGGGGTCCTGGCAGTCCAGGGCGGATTTGCCGCGCACGCGAAGCACTTGAAATCGGTTGGCGCGAGCCCCGTGGAGATCAGGACCCCGGCCGACTTCGAGGGGCTCGACGGGCTGATCCTTCCGGGCGGCGAGAGCACGACGATCACTATGGGGATCGAAGTGGCCGGTCTGGCCGGGCCGATCGGTGAACATCACGCGGCCGGCCGGCCAATCCTCGGCACCTGTGCCGGGATGATTGTCGCCGACCGCGACCACCTCGGCCTGATCGACATCACGACGAAGCGCAATGCCTTCGGGCGACAGCTCGCGAGCTTCGAGGACGACATCGAGATCGATCAGATCGCCGACGGTCCGGTCCGGGCGGTGTTCATCCGGGCGCCCTGGGTGGAATCAACCGGTGAGGGGGTCGAAGTACTGGCCACCATCCGTGATCATCCGGTCGCGGTCAGGCAGGGAACGGTGACCGCCGTCTCCTTCCACCCCGAGTTGACCGATGACGATCGGATCCACGGATGGTTCGTACTTACGTGTAGATAGAAACCAATTCTTGAAGAATCGAAGTTGGTTTTACTCAGCGCTTCGAGAAATCAAAGGCTTCGGAAACACCAACTTGGATTCCGATGTTCTCTCAGCCGCCCGGTAACGGCGAACCGGCGACCGTGAGGAACCAGGCCATCAGGGAAAGGAAGGCGATCACGACCGACCCGACGATGGTCATTTCGAGCACGGTCGGCGGCAGGTGAGCCTTCTCCGAATCGCGCAGGCTCTTCATCCAGCCCATGCGGATCGGGGCGACGCTCTTGGTTCCGGTCAGGCTCATGTAAAGCTCGCTCAGCAGGCCGAGCAGCCAGGCCACGACCAGGATCGAAGCGATCACGCCGAAGAGCACGATCGCGTAGGGACCCATGCTCGGGAACTGCGTGGCGGCGACCTGGGAACCGATCCAGAGCCAGGCCAGCGGAATGATCGTCCAGAGCGAAAGTGCCGCGAGCAGCATGACCACGGCAACGAAGCCGGCGACTATCCGGTGCTGTTTTTTCGGCTCGATTTGCGTAGTCATCGCTCCACCATAGAATCAAAGTATGTCTGGTCACTCGAAGTGGTCTTCGATCAAGCACAAGAAGGGCGCCGCGGATGCAAAGCGCGGGCAGCGCTTCACCAAGCTCGCCAAGGCGATCACCGTGGCCGCGGGCGAGGGCGGCGGCGACCCCGAAGCCAACCCCTCGCTGGCCACCGCGATCCAGAAGGCCCGCGATGATTCGATGCCCAAGGCGAACATCGAACGGGCGATCGATCGTGGCACCGGCGAGGGCGCCGACGCGGTCATCGTCGAGCGCATCCAATTCGAGGGATACGGGCCCGGCGGTGCGGCGATCCTGGTCGAAGCGCTGACCGACAATCGCAATCGAACCTCGGCCGAGGTTCGGCACGCGTTCAGCCGGCACGGTGGCAACCTGGGCGAGCCCGGCTCGGTGGCCTGGATGTTCGAGACGCACGGCGTGGTCGTGATCGATGGCGAGAAGTACAGCGAAGACGATCTGATCATCGCGATCGACGCCGGTGCCAGCGACGTCATCGAAGATGAAGGCAAGCTCCGGGTCCTGGCCGAGCCGACCGACCTGACCGCCGTCAAAGAGGCGCTGGCGGCCGAGGGGATCGAGATCGAATCGGTCGGATTGGCAGTCGAGCCGACCAGCACGGTCCAGGTCGAGGAATCCGAGGCGGGAACCCTGATCCGGCTGCTCGAAGCGATCGAGGACCAGGACGACGTCAGCGATGTCCACGCCAATTTCGATATCCCCGACGAAGTCCTGGAGCGCCTGGCCGGCTAGCTCAGAAAAAAAGTAACGATCGTCACACGAGGTTGGTAGGTTGACCCCGTGAGCAAGATTGCGGATGGCATCAAAGAGGCTTCCTGGGGAAAGCGCTTCCTGTATTTCCTGGGTGCCCTGTTTGCTGTGTTTCTCCTGATCCAACTGGTTCCATACGGCCGGGATCACGCGAATCCCCCCGTAACTGCGTCGCCCAAGTTTCAAGGTGCAGGGACGAAGGCGCTCTTCAGCACTTCCTGCGGGGACTGCCACAGCAACCTGACCGAGTGGAAGTGGTATTCGAACGTCGCTCCGGTGTCCTGGCTCGTCCAATCCGACGTCGACGAGGGGCGGGAGACAATGAATTTCTCCGAATGGGACAAGCCTCAGCCCGCCGTAGACGAACTCGTCGAACAGATCACCGAGGGAGAGATGCCTCCCGGCAAGTACACCATCCTCCACAGCAACGCAAAGCTGACCGATGCCGAGAAGAAGGCCCTGGTGGCTGGACTCATCGCGACCTACGCTTCAGATCCGCCCGGAGGCATCAAGGGCGGCTGAGAAGGCATCCGATGCTCCTTCCAGAATGTATGTCTAATGAGAGTCGTAATGGGCATAGATCCCGGGACGGCCAACCTGGGCTTCGGAGTGGTACGGATCGAGGGCGGACACATGGTTGCGCTCGACGGTGGCGTCATCGAGACCAACGCCGGTCAGGCGATTGAGCACCGGCTCGCGCACATTCACGGCAGCCTGCTCGAACTGCTCGACTGGCACCAGCCTTCGGCCCTCGCGATCGAGGACATCTACTTCGGCAAGAACGTTGCTTCGGCGATGAAAGTCGGCCAGGCCTCGGGCGTGGTCATGTTGGCCGCGGCCCAGCGTGGCGTCGACTGTTTCGCCTACACGCCGCAGGCGATCAAGGCCGCCGTTTGCGGTTCCGGCGACGCCGCCAAGCGGCAGGTCCAGAAGATGGTCGCGACCTTGCTCGGACTCACCGAACTGCCCAGGCCGGATCATGCCGCCGACGCGCTGGCGGTGGCGATCTGCCACGGCGGTACCGCCGGACGCCGCGACGCCGAGGAAGCCGCTGGCAAGAAGAGTGCCGTGGCCCAGGCTCAGCGGCCCGTGCGGGTGCCGGGTTGATCGCCACTGTCCGCGGCGAGGTCCTGGTCCGGCGCGCCGATTACGTCGTGATCGAGGCTTCGGGCGTCGGTTACCGCCTCACCGTCAGTTCCGAGACTCTGAGAAGCGTGCCGGCGTCCGGCCAGGAGACGTTCCTGCACGCGGAGACGATCAGCCGTGACGACTCACTCTCGCTTTACGGCTTCGCCTCCGAAGAGGAGCGGGACCTCTTCGTCCAGCTGATCGGCGTCAGCGGCATCGGCCCGAAGGTCGCGGTCGCGGCGCTCTCTGGCGGACCGCACCGCGAACTGATCGCCGCAATCGTCGCCGGAGACGCCAAGCGCTTCCAGGCCGTCCCGGGCATCGGCAAGCGCACGGCGGAAAGGATCATCCTCGAACTCAAGGACCGGGTCACGGAAGAAGTCGCGCAGGCAGGCGGGACGATCGCTGCGCCGGAAGCGTCCAGTGCCCGCTCAATGGCCCGGGACGGTCTGATCAACCTTGGCTACGCGCCGCTCGAAGCCGAGCAGATGCTGGATGGGATCGAAGGTGCCGAGGATGCCGAGACCCTGATCGGCGCGGCCCTGAAGCGCGCCGCTCCCGGCAAAGGCGGTGTGTGATGGCCGACCTGCCCGAATTCGGCGGCAGCCGGATCAACCTGAGCATCGATGCCGATCTGCCGGAGGGCGCCGAGCCACGGGTCCATGACGCCCGCGCCGACGTGCCCGACCAGGAACTCGACATCTCGCTGCGCCCGCCAAGCCTCGCCGACTTCGTCAACCAGACCCAGGTGACCGACCAGCTCGCTGTCTTCATCGAAGCGGCGCGCCGCCGGAACGAACCGCTCGACCACGTGCTGCTGGCCGGACCGCCCGGGCTCGGAAAGACTTCCCTGGCCAACATCGTCGCCGCCGAAATGGGGGTCAATCTCGTCCAGACGGCCGGGCCGGCGCTCGAGCGGAAGGGTGACGTCGCCGCCTTCCTGACATCGCTCGAACCGGGCAGCGTTTTCTTCATCGACGAGATCCACCGGCTGGGACGGGCGATCGAAGAGACCCTCTACCCGGCGATGGAGGATGGCGTGCTGCCGGTCGTGCTCGGCCAGGGGGCCGGCGCGCAGACCGTGACCCTGCCGCTACCGCCGTTCACTTTGATCGGCGCCACCACCCGCAGCGGCCTGCTGACCACGCCACTCAGGGACCGCTTCGGCGTCTCCCATCGCCTGGAGTACTACACGCCGGCCGATCTGACGAAGATCGTCCTGCGCTCGGCCGACATCCTGAAGGTCCAGATCGACGACGCCGGCGCCCAGGCCATCGCCGAGCGCTCCCGCGGCACACCCCGGGTGGCCAACCGCCTGCTGAAGAGGGTTCGTGACTTCGCCGAGGTCAAGCATTCCGGGGTGGTCGACGCCGAGATCGCCGCATCGGCCCTCGAGATGCTCGAGGTGGACCAGGCCGGCCTCGACCGCTCCGACCGCGCACTCCTGGAGTTGATCGCGGTCAAGTTCTCTGGCGGCCCGGTCGGACTTTCGACCATCGCCGTGGCGATCGGCGAGGAGCAGGACACGATCGAAGACGTACTCGAGCCGTACCTGCTCCAGCAGGGAATGCTCAAGCGCACCCCGCGCGGACGCGTACTCACCGCCGCCGCCTTCGAGCACCTGGGCCTTCCGGTCCCACGCGGCAACGCGCAGCTCTTCTAGAGCGAGTCGCTGAAGCCCTGGCGCCAACTCGAGTGAGACGGTCGCCAGCCGAGTTCGGCTTTGGCCTTCGCGTTACTCGCCCCGCGCATGTTGATCGCTGATTCGGTCAGGGACTTGCCGGCGACCAGGCGGGCCAGCCAGGCCGGCACCCGCCGGGGAGGCTTGGCGCCGAGAGCCTCGGCATAGACGGGCAGCCACTCCTTGAGGGCTGCGGGTTCGTCGTCGACGATGTTGTAGATCCCCGGTGATCCCTGGGTTACGGCGGCTACCGCCGCTTCCGCGGCATCATCGACGTGGACGAAGGAAAAGGTGCCCGTTGCCGGACCGACCAGGGGGAATCGACGGCGCCGGACCTCGGAGGCCGTCGGCCCGTCGGCGGCGTAGTAGGTGCCGGGTCCGTAAAAGAATCCGTAGCGCAGGATCAGGCCGTCGATTCCTTCGGCGTCCTGAAGGTTCTGCTCGTGGGTGAGGGCCGACTGAAAGGCGTCACTGATTGAACCGTCGAAAGCGCCCACGGTGGCGTCGGTTTCATTCTTGACCCAGGATCCGCGCGGAAGGTAGGTGAAAGCGATGCTCTGGGTGACGAGGCGCTTCACCGCCGCAGCCTGAGCCGCCTTGATCAGGATCTGGCCGCCTTCCCGGCGAAGCCGGTTCGTTGCGGTGTAGTAATCGGGATCACGCCGGTCGCCTGTGGTGGGCAGATTGGTCAACTGGTTGATGATCACGTCGGGGGCTGCTTTGGCCACGGCTTCAGTCACACCCTGCGGGTCAAACGCGTCGCAGACAACCGGAGTGGCCCCGGAAGTCTCGATCTGGCGCGCTTTGCTGTCACTGCGCGTGGTCCCGGTCACTTCGTGCCCAGCGGCGACCAGCTGCCGCACGAGCGGCCGTCCGATCACTCCGCCGGCTCCGGCTACGAATACTTTCATCGACTCGACCTCCTCAGGCTCCGGCGGGCGCAAGCTCGGATCTGTTGCGCCGGCTCATGTAGCGGGCGAAAATTGTGCCGTTGATGAACATGAACAGACTATAGACGCCCGCTGGAACGATGAACGCATCATCGCCCAGCAGGCTGCCGACGGTGATCGCGACGGTGGCGTTGTGGATCCCGAGCTCGAGTGCTATCGCGGTGGCCGCGCGCTCGGTGAGGCGGAGTGCCTTGGCCGCGCCAAAGCTGATTCCCATCGCGAGCAGGTTGAGGGTGAGCGTCGCCAGGGCCACCTTGGCGAAATTGTCGACGATGGTGCTCCACTCAGAGGCGACGGCGGCAGCGACGACCAGCACGAAGACGATCAACGCCGCCCGGTCGAGTCCCGGCTTGCGGCGGTCGGTCCAGTCAGGTCGACGCCGGCGAACGAACATGCCTACGCCAAGGGGGAGCAGGGTGATGACGACGACCCTGGCCGCGACCCCGAGCATGTTGACGTCGTCGATCAGGTTGCCGCCACCAAAATGGTTGTCGGCGAGCTTCAGGTAGAGCGGCACCGTGATCACGCAGAGGACGCTCGAGAGGGCAGTCAGGGTCACTGACAACGCGGTCTCGCCCTTGGCCAGGTGCGTGTACATGTTGGCCATGGTTCCGCCAGGCGCAGCCCCGAGCAGCACCAGCCCGACCGCGAGCACGGGGTCGAGATCGAAGACCGTGGCCACGATCGCGGCCAGGAAGGGGGAGACCAGGAGCAGGTTGACCATGCCGACCGCGACGCCCTTGGGGATCCTGATGACGCGGCGGAAATCGTCCGGAGTCAGGCTCAGGCCGATGTTGAACATGATGAAGATCAGCGAAAGCGGTAGTACGACTTCGATCATGTGCGTCTCCTCCCAGCTTCCACTTCGGTCCGGCGACCGTTTCGCCGAATCTACAAGCATTCGCGGCTTTGAAGCAGATCGCGCCAAGGCGCGCCGAACGGGCGGCTTCACTAGCCTTGGCCGCGATGCCTTTCTTCATCTGTCCCAACTGCGGCAACCGCGAGACCAGCGGAGACCGCACCGCCGGTTTCAGCACCAGACCCAAGGGGTGCTCCAAGTGCGGCTTCGGGTTCGTTTTCGAGCTGCTGGACGACTACTACCCGGCCCCGAACGCCGCCTTCTTCGTCTGTGACCAGGAGGGCCGCGTGATCGACGCAGGCCGGGGCAGCTACGAGCTGACCGGACTTACCGACGAGGACGTGATCGGCCGCCCGGTCAAGGATGTACTCGGCCTCCGGTGGGTCGATCCCGGCGACGGCGGCGAGACCGCTGACACCAACGGTGACGGCGAGACGGATCCGATCGAGACTTCTCTGGAATGGGGCGTGCGCTCGCTCGGCAAGCGGGTCGCGGTCAACTCCGAGAACGAATCCACGGCCGAGGCGATTGCCGACGTCTTCCCCGCGTATGACGACGACGGGGGCCTGATGATCGTCCTCACGCCGGAAGGATAAACTCCGCGCATGGGAGGCAGGCGCCGCAATATATTCGTGCTGCTGTTCGTGGCGGGACTGGTCATCGCATCGGTCATCGTCTCGGTCAGCAAGCCGACACAGCTCGGTCTGGACCTCCAGGGCGGCATCGAGCTCACCCTTCAGGGGCGCCCGACCCCACAGGCACCAGAAGTCACGACCGAAGCGATGGATCGCTCGGTCGACATCATCCGTTCCGGCTGTGACCGCCTCGGCATCTCCGAGATCGAGGTCTCCCGCCTGGGGGCTGACCAGATCTCGGTCGGCATCCCCGGCGCGACTTCGGTCGGCAAGGCCACCGAATGCGCGACCAAGCCGGCCCGGCTCTACTTCTACGACTGGCAGAACAACCTGGTCGGCCCGGCCAAGGAGCTCCAGACGGACCTCGGCTCTGCTGATCCGAAGAAGGTCAACGAGCAGCAGCGCCAGAAGTGGATCGACGCCGGCCGTCCTCCGACCGAAGGCTCCAACCGCGGGCTGATGACCCAGGGCGCCGAGCCGACCAAGTACGACGCGGTCGAACTCGCTTCGAAGCAGAAGCGGGTTGACGATTGTCCCAACTGCGCCGCGCCCGACCAGTACTACCTGTTCTCCGACGACAAGGAGCACACCTACCTTTCCGGTCCGGTCAACGACAAGGCCGACCTCTACTTCGACGATCAGGGCACGCCGATCCCGAAGGAGAACACAGTCGTCAAGGAAGTGCCGCAAGGCACGGTCGTGGTCACCGAGCAGGCGACCGACGGCAACGGCGACAACCTTGAAGGCGACGAGAACGCCGGCTACTACGTTCTCACCGACAACGCCGCACTGTCGGGCGACGACATCAAGGATCCGCAGCAGGAGACCGACCAGAGCGGCCTGCCGAACGTCACCTTCAAGTTCACCGACAAGGGCCGCAAGGCCTTCCAGGAGGTCACCCGCCGGATCGCCCAGGAGGGCCAGGCCCGAGCTATCGGACCGGTCACCGCCGATCAGGCCTCGCAGCTTTCGGGCAACTTTGCGATCGTGCTCGACGGCGGTGTCGTCTCCCGGCCGATCATCAACTTCGTCGAGAACCCCGATGGCATCGACGGTCGCACGGGCGCCCAGATCTCGGGCGGTTTCGACATCGCGGGCGCTCAGGAGCTGGCCGAGTTCCTCCAGCGCGGCGCGCTGCCGATCGACCTCACCCTGACCAGCCAGAGCCAGGTCTCGGCGAGCCTCGGCCAGGAGGCCCTCGACCAGGGCGTGCTCGCTCTGATGATCGGCCTCGCCCTGGTGATCATCTTCCTGATCACCTTCTACCGTTTCCTCGGTCTGGTCGCTTCGCTGGCCCTGATCGTCTACGCGATCATCTTCCTGGCGATGATCAAGGTGATTCCGATCACCATGACGCTGCCCGGGATAGCCGGTCTCGTCTTAACCATCGGCGTGGCAGCCGATTCGAACATCGTCATCTTCGAGCGAATAAAGGAAGAACTACGCCTCGGACGATCCGTCACCTCCTCCATATCGATCGGTTACCGCCGCGGCATCAGCACGATCATCGACGCCAACGTCGTCACCCTGCTGACCGCCTTCATCCTCTTCGTCCTCGCCACTTCGGGCATCAAGGGATTCGCCTTCACGCTCGGCATCGGCACCCTGGTCTCGCTGCTGACCGCCGTCGTCTTCACCCAGGCCCTGCTCTTCTCGATGAGCAATACGAGCTTCCTCAGGTCGGGCCGGGGATTCAGCGGCGTCGAAGGCAAGCAGCGCTGGCACTTCGACTTCATGGGCTCGGCGAAGTGGTTCTTTGCGATGTCGGGCTGCATCCTGCTGATCGGTGCGATGGCCCTCACCACCAAAGGCCTCAACTTCGGCATCGACTTCGAATCGGGCACCCGCATCGAAGTCGCGCTCGACAAGGACATCACCCCGGAAGAGCTGCGAACAGCGGTCGCCGGTGAAGGCCTCGCCGATGCGGAGATCCAGCAGGTGGACAATCCGGTCCTCGGCGAGAACGCCTTCCAGGTCCAGAGCGACACGCTCGACCCGAACGAGCTCGCAGCGGTCGAAAAGACGCTGGAAGACGAATTCGGGATATCGAAGGACGGCTTCAACAGCACCAGCGTCGGCCCGACGTTCGGTGCTTCGGTCGCTCGCAGCGCCCTGCTCGCGGTCGCCTTCTCCCTGCTCCTGATCACGGGATACGTGGCGGTCCGGTTCGAACCGAAGTACTCGGTGCCGATCCTGATCGCGATCATGCACGACATCCTGATTGCCCTTGGCGTCTACGCATTGATTGGTGCCGAGGTCTCCAGCGCAACCGTCGCGGCCTTCCTCACAATCCTGGGCTATTCGCTCTACGACACGATCATCGTGTTCGACAGAATCCGGGAAAACCAGCCGAAGATGCCGCGCGCGACCTTCTCGCAGATCACCAACAAGTCGATGTCTGAGGTCATGACGCGTTCGCTCGCGACCAGCTTCTGCACGCTGATCGGTGTCGTCTCGCTGCTGATCTTCGGTGGCGAGACGCTGCGCAGCTTCGCGATCGCGATCCTGGTCGGCATCGCTTCCGGTACCTACTCGTCGATCTTCATCGCTTCCCCGGTTCTCGCTCTCTGGAAAGAACGTGAGCCCGGCTTCCGCCGTCGCCGCCGTCAGCAGATCGAGACCCAGGGCAGTGTGCCTGCCTATGCCTCCGATCTCGAGGTGTCCAAGGTTGGGGATGTCATGGATGACGATGGCATCGAAGTCGACGAATCCGGTGATTCCGTGCCCGTTCCGGAGCACCCGAGTCCAAGGAAGAAGAGGGGCAGGAAATAATGGCGATCGTCGTCTGGGTAACCGTGGGACTGGCCCTCTGGCATTTCTCGATCTTCGTGCCGGAGCGATTCTGGCAAGGCATCATAGGCGCGTTTCTGGGAGCGCTGGCCGGTGCGCTGGTTTCCGGCGCCCTGATCCAGCTTGCCCTGGGCGAAGGTGTGAATCACACCGACGTGATCACATTCCTCGCGGCGGTGCCGGGCACGATCATCGGGGTCGGGGTCATCTACTGGATCGGCAAGCGAAGTGCCGACCCGGAATTCGAAATTTAGGCGGGTTCAATCGCTTTTGAGGCGCAGCCTTACCGGGTCGAGGAGGCGCAGAGACTCGCCGCGGAACTGGGGCTGAGCCGACCGGTCGCCACTGCCCTCGTGCGAAGGGGGCACAGCACCGTCGCCGAGGCAAAGGCGTTCCTGGCGGCGGACGAGCGACACGATCCGTCGGAGTTCGCCGGCATGGACGAAACGGTCGGAGTCATCCTCGCCGCGGTCGACGCCGGAGAAAAGATCACGATCTACGGCGACTTCGATGTCGACGGGGTCGCGTCCACGTCGATCATGGTCGGCCTGCTGCGTGGACTCGGCGCCGAATGCGACTGGTTCATCCCGGATCGAATCGACGGCTACGGGCTGAACGACGAGGCGATCCGGACGATCGGCGAGCGCGGCACGAAGCTGATCATCACGGTTGACTGCGGAGTGACATCGGTCGGCCCGGTGGCGCTGGCCCGGGAACTCGGCATGAAGGTGGTGGTCACCGACCATCACCAGACCGGGCCCGTGCTTCCAGATTGCCCGATCCTTCACCCCGAGGTCAGCGGCTATCCGTTCAGGGAGCTCTGCGGCGCGGCCATCGCCTGGAAGCTGGCTTGCGCGATCCGTCGGGCCCGGGACTTGGATCCGGCTCTGGACGAGAATGATCTGGACCTGGTCGGGCTGGCTACGGTGGCCGACGTGATGCCTTTGACCGGCGAGAACAGGACCCTGGTCCGGGAGGGGGTGAGGGTTGCCCGCCGGACCGAGCGGATCGGCTTGCGCGCCCTGATGAAGGAATCCCGGGTGGAGCCGGCCCGCCTCACCTCCGAGGACTTCGGGTTCCGGCTCGGCCCGCGCATCAACGCGGCCGGGCGCATGTACCGGGCCGACGCCGGCGTAGAGCTGTTCCTGGCCGACTCCGAGGAGCGCGCGGCCGAGATCGGCGTCGAGCTCGGCCGGGCCAACCTCGACCGGCGACGGGTCGAGCGCGAAGTAGGGACTGCGGCGGAGGCCGCGAGACGGGGTCTGGCCGATCCCGATGCGGCCGCACTGGTTGTAGCCGGAGAGGGGTGGCATCCCGGGGTGATCGGCATCGTCGCGGGGCGGCTGGCCCGGGAGCACTGTGTCCCGGCCGTGGTGATCGCGATCGGGGAAGGTGTCGCCAAGGGCTCGGCCCGCAGCGTTCCCGGTCTCGACCTCCACCGCGCGATCTCCGAGTGCTCGCACTTGTTGGAAGGCTTCGGCGGCCATAAGGCGGCTGCCGGCATTCAGATCCTGCCGGAGCGGATCGACGAGTTCAGGACCGCCCTGGTGAAAGCCGTAGTCGAACAGATCGGATCCGAGCCGCGGGTGCCGAAGCTCCAGGTCGACGCGATCGTCGGTGGCGATGACCTCGGGCTGCCGCTGGCCGAGGAGATCGAGCAGCTGGCCCCCTTCGGCCAGGCGAACCGGCCGGTCACCCTGCTCGTGCCGGGCGCGAGGATCTGCGACGTCCGGGAGATGGGCGAAGGCAAGCACGCCCGCTTCACCTTGAATTCGGGCGGTCACCGGGCGGCCGGCATCTGTTTCGGGCGGACGAGTTTCGGGGTCGGCGAGGACGATCCGGTCGATGTCGCGGCCGAACTCAGCGTCAACTACTGGAACGGCTCGGTCGAGCCCCAGGTGAAGTTGGATGAGGTCTTTCCGGTCGCGAGGCCGGAAGGCAGCGAGACGCTGCCCGGTTGTGATGCGCCGGAGTGGTGGGCCCGCTTCGAAGCGGCGCTCGGGGCGGCCACGCCGGACGGCGACCCGGCCCCGGGCGATCGTTCCCGGGTGAACGCCGGACCGGGTGGCCTGCCCGGGGTCCGGATCGCCGACCTCGTTTCTTCCGGTGAGAGTCTTGCGATCGGCACTGCCGACACCGTCCGGCGCTGGCGCGACCTGGGTGGGGTCGCCGGCCTGGGCCGCTTCCGCGAGGACGCGGTAGTCAGTGCGGTCTGGCCGGGCAGCCCGTCTTCGGTCCTCGAGGACGTCGCGCGGCTGGCGGACGGCGGCGTCCTGGTATTCGAGTTCAGCCTGCTGGAATCGCGCCCCGGCCTGGTCGCCGGGTTCAACAATGTCGCGACACTCGATCCGCCCTGTTCGGACGCTCAGGCCCGGTGCGTCCTGCTTGGCGACGGGCTGTTCCACCCGATTTCCGGCCCGTCCGAGCTCGAATTCACCGAGCGTGCGGTAGCTCACCGGTTCGACCTCACCGGCCGCCTCCGGGAGCTCTTCAAGGCGCTCAAGGACGCCGATCTGATCCGCGGAGAGCTGCTCAGAAATGTGCTGGCCGGGGCCCCGGAGGACCCGCGTTCACCGGAGCAGGCGGCAACCCTGGTGCGGATCCTCGAGGAGGTCGGTCTCATTCGCAGTGAAGGCCATGGCGATGCCCGGAGCCTCGGGGTCGTATCCTCGGAGAAGGTGAATCTCGAAGATTCGCCGGCATTTGCCGGTCAGACGGAGCGCCAGAAGGAGCAGCTCGAATTTCTCAGACAGTCGAAAAGGTCAATGAACTGACCACGGGGCTCACGCCCCGGGAGCGTTCTCTGCTCGACGACCTGATCACGGTCATCGACCAGTTCGAGACTCAGATCGCCGGCACCAACGGCGGCGGGCAGGCCCTGATCGACCGGGCCGAGGTCGCCACCGCTTTCGTCTTCGCCTGCCGTCATCACGCTGACCAGAAGCGCCAGTCGGGCCATGAATTCATCACCCACCCGGTCGGGGTGGCGCGCATCTGCGTCGGCATGAGCCTCGACACGGCAACGCTCTGCGCGGCGCTGCTTCACGACACGGTCGAGGACACCTCGGCCAGTCTCGCCGAGATCGACGAAGCCTTCAGCCCCGAGGTGGGCAAGCTGGTCGATGGTGTCACCAAGCTGACCGAGATCACCTTCGAGAGCCGCGACGAACGCCAGGCCGAGAACTACCGCAAGATGATGGTCGCGATGGCCAAGGACGTGCGGGTCATCCTGATCAAGCTGGCCGACCGCCTGCACAACATGCGCACTCTGAGTTCGCTGCCCAAGCAGAAGCAGATCGCGAAGTCGCGGGAAACGCTCGAGATCTACGCGCCGCTCGCGCACCGCCTCGGCATCCACGCGATCAAGTGGGAGCTCGAGGACCTCGCCTTCGCGACGCTCCACCCCCGCAAGTACTCGGAGATCAAGCACCTGGTCGCCCAGCAGCGGGCCGAGCGCGACACCTACGTCGACGAAGCCGGCGGCTTCCTCTCGGAGGAGCTGAAGAAGGTCGGGATCGACGCCGAGATCGCCGGCCGCGCCAAGCACTTTTATTCGATCTACACCAAGATGACCAAGAAGGGCCGGGAGTTCAACGAGATCTTCGACCTCACCGCGATGCGTGTGATCGTCGGCTCGGTCAAGGACTGTTACGGCGCGATCGGCGTGATCCACTCGCTTTGGAAACCCCTGCCCGGACGGTTCAAGGACTATGTTGCGATGCCGAAGGCCAACATGTACCAGGCACTTCACACCACGGTGATCGGGCTCGAAGGCAAGCCGCTCGAGATCCAGATCCGGACCGAGGAGATGCACCGCCTGGCCGAGTACGGCATTGCCGCCCACGTCTCCTACAAGGAGGGGGCCGGCGGGGACTCGTCCAAGGAGAAGATGACCTGGCTGCGGCAGCTGGTCGAGTCCGAGTCCGAGCAGAACCCGGCCGAGTTCCTCGAGTCGCTGAAAGAAGACCTGTTCGAAGACGAGGTCTTCGTCTTCACGCCCAAGGGCGAAGTGATGAACCTCTCCGCCGGCGCGACCCCGGTCGACTTCGCCTATTCGATCCACACCGATGTCGGCCACCGCTGTGTCGGCGCGAAGGTCAACGGCAAGATCGTGCCGCTCCATTACGCACTCAAGTCCGGTGACATCGTCGAGGTGATGACGGCCAAACAGGAGCGCGGGCCTTCACGCGACTGGATCAAGGTCGTGCGCACCAGCCGCGCCCGCAACAAGATTCGTGCCTGGTTCCGCGAGGAACGCCGTGACGACGCCGAGCGTGACGGCCGTGACGCCCTGGCCAAAGCCCTGCGCAAACGCGACTTGCCGCCGCAGAAGTTCTCCGGCTCGCCGATGCTGGCCGACGTCATGCGGGAGATGGGCTTCCGCAAGGCCGACGATTTCTACATCGCGCTCGGCAATGGCAAGATCTCCGCCAAGACCACCGCGAACAAGCTGATCCAGCGCCTGCGCGCCGGCGAGATGCTCGAGCCGGAGCCGGTCGAGGAGATCACCAAAGGCCGCGGCAAGCAGCGGGTCCGCGAGGCCTCGGAATTCGGCATTTCGGTCGAAGGCGTGGAGAACGTCGCCCTGCGGCTGGCCAAGTGCTGCCGACCGGTGCCCGGGGACGAGATCCTCGGTTACGTCTCGCTGGGCCGCGGCATCACCATCCACCGCACCGACTGCCGCAACGTCGGCGACCTGAGCAACTCACCCGAGCGGCTGGTCAACGTGAGCTGGGAAGGTGAGAACGAAGCGACGTTCCGGGTCGAGATCCAGATCGACGCCTACGATCGCACCCGCCTGCTGGAGGATCTCTCCCGGACCTTCGCCGAAGTCGGGGTGAACATCATCTCGGCCGAGTGCTCGACCAACCCGCCCATGGTCAAGAACCGCTTCGTGATCGAAGTAGGGGACACCAGTCAGCTCAAGCAATGCATCGGCCGGGTGCGCCACGTCGAGTCGGTATTCGACGCGTACAGGGTGACCCCAGGCGAGTAGTGGTCTGAGGTGGCGGGCCGTGAAAAGGCCGAGTCTCGGGAACCTGTGATCGCCGAGGTCCCGAAAGTGAGCGCTATATGACCACTTTCCGGATCTCGCCGCCTTCGAGGGGCATCGAGACCACGAAAGTCCCCGATAATCCCGGACTTTCATGGTCTCGTCGCGTCTTCGTCTGCCGGTGCTTCGAGGTGACCTGGATCGGGGCCACATAGCGGCCCTTATCCCGGTCACCTCCCCGAATCGGGTGCACTCCGGAGCCGAAAAGCATTCTGGGTCGGTTTTGATTCGAGCCTGAGCGAATAGCCGACCCAGAACGGGAGTTCCAGACTGGAAGCCGCTTCCTTGCCGCGTTTTAGTCCTATATGCACTGAACGCGGCAAAGAATCAGGAAGCCGAGACCCAACCCGGTACCGCTCACGGGTAGGCAATCCACTTCTTTGAACAGGGATTTCCCAGTTAAGGAAATCCCTGCCTTGTGCGGAGCTCAGCGAGACTCGAATAGGGCAAAAACCGACGGCTCTTTCTCCTGATTCCTGTTTTGCCCGCCACCGCGGTAGACCGGTCAGCTCAAAGGCGGTCTTCTACTGACTTGATCTTGTCCGAGAGGGTCTGTTCCTTGTCGGTTCGTTCGTCGAGCTTGAGCACTGTGTAGACGCGGGGGATTCCCGAATCGAACGGCAGGGTGTGAAGCTCCGCGGCCACGGCGAATATGTCCTCGGTCGAACCTTCCAGCGAGGTGCCCATCGCGTGCATTTCGAACCCGACCTTGTCCTGGGCCTCGAGGTGGCGTCTGAGTTCGACCAGAAGATCGCTGACACTCGCGCCTTCGCGTCCGATCGGCAGCACGGTTATGTCTGCGGTAGCCATACGTCCATCGTACCGTGGAGCACATCCCGGCCTGAACGCGTTCCGCTCACTGGTAGGCGGCCCACTGCAGCAAACACAGGATTTCTCCGAAGAGAAGTTCTGTGCCTTGTCCTCAGGCGATGATCGTCAGGGCTTCGGGGGCGGCCTTGAGGGCAATTTCCTCGAACCTGCCGATGTAGTCGCCATCGACCTGGACCGGGAATTCGCGGACCGTCCCGGATTCGTCGGTCGAAAGGGAGCGGACCGTGGCTTCCATGAGGTGCTCGAAGGTCTCGACCTGGTTGTGGTTGGCCGCCGAGAGTTTCGTCGAGAGCAGCCGCGGAATGATGCTCATCACATCGAGCTGGTTGGCACGCTTGAGCAGGACCATGCTGAGCGAGCCGTCGTCGATCTCGCAGTTCTCGCAGATGTGGATCGGCTGCTTGCCGAAGTAGGTGAACGGATCCGAGTTCTGGGTGAGTGCGGTAACTCCCTTGTGGACCACGCCGTCGACCGTCACTTCGAGCTGGACCGGGTCCCGCATGTACTGCCTGAAATAACCCGACACGGCGTGCCACGAATAGAAGTAGGGACCGGCTTTCGACTTGAGCCGGGGGTTGGCGTCCACCTTTTCGACCACAGTCGCATCGATGCCGGCGCCGCAGGAAAAGACGAAGTAGCGGTCGTTGATCAGGCCGAGGTCGATCTTCCTCGGCTGGAAGTCGTCGGCCAGCGAGAGCAGGTGCTCGGTCGCGTCGACCACGTCGTTGGGGATGCCGAGGGTCCGGCAGACCACGTTGGTGTTTCCGCCCGGCAGGAAGGTGACCGGGATGTCGGTGCCGGCGAGACCGTTCACGACCTCGTTCACAGTGCCATCGCCGCCGAAGGCGACGACCAGGTCGTAACCGCCGTCGCGGGCGTCGCGGCCGATCTCGATCGCGTGCTCCTGGCGGTCGGTGGCTTCGACCTCGACCTCGAACCGACCCTGGAGCGCGTAGATGACCAGGTTCTTGAGCCGGTCAGAGACAGTGGTCGCGTACGGGTTGACGATGACAAGCAGACGGCGTTTGCCTTCGTTTGTCACCCGGCCACCTCGAAGCGGTCGAACTCGCCGTCGCTGACGACGGTGACCCGGCCTTCTTCGACCAGGATGTCGAGGTGGCCGATCACCTCGGAAAGCGTGAGGTATGCCTGAGTCAGGGCGATGTTGCCCCAGATCGCTTCGGCAATCGAGTGCGCCGTGCTGTTGCCCTGGGCGACGAGCCCGTAGATCTTCTCGGAGCGGCGGTCCTGCGACTCGACCCGTTTGTCGATCAGATCGGCGTGGTCGGTGATCGGCAGCCCGTGGCCGGAGAGCATCAGTTCGACCGGTTGCGTCTTTGTCTGCGCCAGTGACTTGCGGTAATCGATCAGGGCGCGCGTGCGGACGCCTTCTCCGACCAGCGGCTTCGAGATCAGCGGGTTGGACGAAATGTGGGAAAGCAGGTGATCGCCGGCGAACATCAATCCGCGCTCGGCGTCCCAGAAGAGCGTGTCGGAGGGGCTGTGGCCGGGCCGCAGGAAGACCTCGTAGTCACGCGAACCCATTCGGAGCTTGTCGCCCTGGGCTACCGGCTGGGTGACGGTCACCGGGCTGCCCCAGTCGCGGAAGCTGGCGGTCAACTCCTTGAGTGATTTGGCGATTTCGTGCGGCACGCCGTTCCGAACCATCAGGTCGACGGCCAGGTCGTCGTCGCGCTCGGAGCCGAAGGTGAACGACGCCAGCCGGTCGACCGAGATGTCGATCGCCGCAACCTCGGCGCCGGAGCGATCCGCCACGGTGCCGATCAGGCCGATGTGGTCGATGTGCTGGTGGGTTGCGACGACCAGCTCGATGTCTTCGAGTTTGTGGCCCGCCGCCTCGATTCCGGACTCGAGGCGCTCGAGCGAGCGGTCGGAGCGCGGGCCGGCATCGATCAGGGTCAGGGGGTCGCCTTCGAGCAGGTAACAGTTGACACGGCCGACGGCGAACGGGGTGGGCACCGCGACCAGGTGCACGCCCTGGTCGGCTGCCTTCGCGATTACGGCCTCGGACTCGGGCGTCGCTTCGGGCTCACTCATCGGAGCCACCGGGTTCGAAGGCCGCGCGCAGCGCCCTGTAGCTGTCCTCGAGCGACTGCGGCATGACCCGATGGTCGGCGATCACCGGCATGAAGTTCGTGTCTCCGCTCCAGCGCGGCACCACATGCATGTGGATGTGGTGCTCGACCCCGGCGCCGGCCGCCTTGCCCTGGTTGAAGCCGACGTTGAAGCCCTGAGGGCGATAAATGTCTTCGAGCCGGTTCATCGCGACCTTGGCCAGGGCGAGCATCTCGCTGGTGGTCTCGGCCGGGATCTCCTGGATCCGGCCGACGTGCTCGTAAGGCGAGACCATCAGATGCCCGTTCGTGTACGGGTAGAGGTTGAGCATCACGAAGCTGGTCTCGCCCCGGTGGACGATCAGCGCGGTCTCATCGTCACCGAGAGCGGGCTTGGCACAGAAGACGCACTGGTCCTCGTTGTCTTTGTCAGCGTCCTTGACGTAGCGAAGCCGCCAGGGTGCCCAGATCCGGTTCTCACTCATTCGAAGAGGCAGGCTATAGCCAGCGCCGCTTGCGGAAGTAGCCGACCATGCCGAGCAGGATGATCAGCATCACCCCGACCACGATGTAGAACTGGGCATCCGTCGAAGTCTGTGGATCACCACCGCCAGGCAGGCCCACGTTCATGCCGAAGATCGAGGCGATCAGGGTCAGCGGCAGGACGATCACGCTGATCGCGGTCAGCACCCGCAGGACGTCATTCACCCGGTGGCTGAGAAACGATTCGTTGGTTTCCTCAAGGCCGACGACCACTTCCTTGTAATTCTCGAGCATGTCCCAGATGCGCTCGTGGGCATCGACGATGTCGTCAAAGTAGATCTCGAGATCGAGGTCGCTGGCGAGATACCTCGTCTTGACCTTTTCCAGGTCGCGCAGTACCGGGCGCTGGGGCCGGATCACCTTGCGGAAATTGATGATCTCCTGCTTGGTGTTCGAGATGTCCCGGACCACATCTTCCGAATGGCCCTCGAAGATCTCGTCCTCGAGTGCGTCGAGCTTGTTGCCGATCTTCCGCAGCATCGGGAAGCAGTAATCGAAGCTGTCGTCGACGAGGCGATACATCAGATAACCGGCGCCACGCGAGAACAGCTTCTCCCGCAGCTTCTCGTCGTCCTGGCAGCGTGAGAACAGATACTCGACCGGAGGTACCGGCTGGTTCGGCAGGGTGACGACGAAATCGGGTCCGACGAAGAGGTCGATCTCGCCGGCTCCGAGGCGACCGGCAGCACGGTCGAAGACCGGCACGTGCAGGATCAGGAAGAGGTAGTCAGGATACTCGTCGATCTTCGGGCGCTGGTTGCTTGAGAGCACGTCTTCGATGTCGAGCGGGTGGAAGTCGAAATGCTCTTCGAGCCAGGTACGTTCGGCACCACCGGGATGCTCGACGTTGAACCAGCGCAGACCGCCGGCTTCGATCAATTCCATTTGCGGTGAGGCGGGTTCGGGTACTGCCTGAGCGCCCGGTGAACCTAGAGGCTCACGAGGCCGTCGGAGACGAGGGAGGTTCGGCATCGCCGCCTCCAGACATGTCGGCTCGCTTCACAGGCATGGTTGAAGGATATGTCACGGGGGAATAGTGCGTGTTTACGGGGCGTATATGAACAGCGCCGACCAGCTTTGATACGTTTTCTTCCAGACATAAGCGCCACATCTAGAGGGGTGGAGGGACTTGGCCCAATGAAACCCCGGCAACCACATCAGACGAAAGTCCGTTGAAGGTGCCAAATCCAGCGACTCGTTGAGTCGGGAGATGTGGGGAGAAGTCCGATCGGACCTTCGCCCCACAGGCGAAGGTTTTTCATTTTGAAAGGTGATCGGATGGCAGCAGACAACTTGAAATGCAAGGAGTGCGGGGCTGAGTACGAGCTCAACGCAAACTTCTTCTGTGAGAAGTGCTTCGGACCGCTCGAGGTCCGTTACGACTTCTCGAACCTGGACGCGGATGAAGCCCGACGGCGGATCCAGGCCGGCTCACGCGGCATCTGGCGGTACTCGGACTTCCTGCCGTTCGACGGCAAGGCATCGGATCCGCTCGAGCCGGGCATGACCCCGTTGGTCAAGGCCGACCGCCTGGCCGAAAGGCTGGGCACTACGTCCGAGATCTGGATCAAGAACGATGCCGCCAATCCGACCCATTCCTTCAAGGACCGGGTCGTCGCGGTGGCCATCGCCAAGGCGAAGGAACTCGGCTTCGAGACCGTGGCCTGTGCCTCGACCGGCAACCTGGCCAACGCCGTTGCCGCCCACGCCGCCGCGGCCGGCCTCGACTCGTACGTCTTCGTGCCGGCCAACCTCGAGGAGCAGAAGCTGCTCGCGACCGACATCTACGGCACCAACCTGGTCGGCGTCAACGGCAACTACGACGACGTCAACCGGCTCTGTACGCAGCTCGCCGACGAGAAGCCCTGGGCCTTCGTCAACGTCAACCTGCGGCCGTACTACGCCGAAGGCTCGAAGACCCTGGCCTACGAGACCGTCGAACAGCTCGGCTGGAAGCTGCCGGACCGCGTGGTCTCGCCGATCGCTTCGGGTTCCCTCTTCACCAAGATCAACCGTGGATTCCAGGAATGGATGGACATCGGCCTGGTCGAAGGCGAGATGCCTGTCTTCCACGGCTCCCAGGCCGAAGGATGCTCGCCGGTGGCGACGGCTTTCGCCGAGGGCTCGAACATCTGCCGGCCCCAGAAACCGGACACGATCGCCAAGAGCCTCGCGATCGGCGATCCCGCCGATGGTCCTTACGCCGTCGCGCAGGCGCGCCGCACCGGCGGCACGGTCGACATGGTCAACGACGACGAGATCCGCGCCGGAATCCGGCTGCTCGCCGAGACCACCGGCATCTTCACCGAGACCGCCGGCGGCGTGACCATGGGTGTGCTCAAGAAGCTGGCCGACCGCGGCGACCTCGTGTCGGGCGAAAAGGTTGTCGTCTACATCACCGGCGAAGGCCTGAAGACGCTCGACGCCAATCGCGATAGCTTTGTTTTCACCACGATCGATCCCGATCCGGCGAGTTTCGAATCCAAATTCGGCCAGGAGGTCGCAGTCTGATGCCAGTCACCGTCAAGATCCCGAGCCAGCTTCGGGCGGCCACCGGAAACCAGGCCGAGCTTGAAGCCGAAGGCTCGACCGTGGGCGAGGTGCTCGACGCGGTGTTCGCCGAACACGGCGACCTCAAAGAGCGCATCACCCAGGATGGCGAGCTGCGCCGGTTCGTCAACGTCTACATCGGTGGTGAAGACATCCGTTACGGCGAAGGACTCGGAACCGCGGTCAGCGATGGCAACGAGATCACGATCCTTCCCGCGGTGGCCGGCGGCTGAAGCCTCCGGTCCTGATCCTGAGTGGGGGCCGCGGCACCCGCCTGCGTGAGAGGACCGAAACGGTGCCGAAGGCACTGGTCGAGGTCGGTGGCAAGCCCCTGCTCTGGCACGTGATCTCGATCTACGCCGCGCAGGGCTTCACCAGGTTTCACCCGCTCACCGGCTACCTCGGTGAGATGGTCAGGGAATTCGCCGACCAGGAGGACTGGCCGGCCGGGGTAACGGTCGAATGCATCGACACGGGCCTCGACACCTCGACCGGCGGGCGGATCAAACTGGCCGCTGAAGTCGTCGACGGCACCACCTTCTGCGTCACCTACGCCGACGGCGTGGCCGACATCGACCTCGATGCGCTGCTGCGCTTCCACAGCGCGCACGGACGGCTGGCGACGATGACCGCGGTGCGGCCGAACATCCAGTGGGGCGTGGTCGAGATCGGCGACGACGACGCAGTCGAAGGCTTCACCGAGAAACCGCGCAGCGAGCACTGGATCAACGGGGGCTTCTTCTGTTTCGAAACGGGAGTGCTCGACCATCTCGATACCGGCAGTGTGCTCGAGCAGCGGCCTCTGGAGGAACTCGCCGGGGCGGACCAGCTGCGCGCCTTCCGGCACGAAGGGTTCTGGGACTGCATGGACACCTACAAAGACCTGGTCACCCTGAACGACCTCTGGGAGAAGAACGAGGCACCATGGCTCGCGCGTTAGTTACCGGGGGTCAGGGCTTCATCGGCGGGCATCTGGCGAAAGCTTTGCTCGCGCGTGGCGATGAAGTAGTCGTGCTGGATCTGGCCGGAGCCCCCGGTCGGGCCCTCGAGCTTCACGGCATCTCCGGCGAAGTCGAACTGATCGAAGGTGACGTCGCCGACCGGCCGGTGGTCGAGCGAGCCTCGGCCGGAGCGGATTCGGTCTTCCACCTTGCCGCGCAGACCCTGGTCGGGCCGGCGGCCGAAGATCCGGCCGGCACTTTCCGGTCAAACGTCGCCGGAACCTGGACTGTGCTCGAGGCCGCCCGCGAGGCGGGGGCCGGAGCGGTGGTCGTCGCTTCGTCCGACAAGGCCTACGGCCCGAGCGACTCCCTGCCCTACCGCGAGGAAGACGAACTCAGGCCCGCCGCGCCTTATGAAGGCAGCAAGGCGGCGGCCGATGTGATCAGCCGCAGTTACTGGAAGTCGTGGGGCCTGCCGGTCGCCGTGACCCGGCTGGCCAACGTCTACGGCGGCGGCGATCTCAACTTCTCCCGCCTGATCCCCGAGGTGGTGACGGCGTACCTGGCTGATCGCGAGCCGCAGATCCGCTCGGACGGATCGCCGCAGCGCGACTTCCTCCACGTCTCCGACGCAGTCGCCGCGTACCTGGCAATCGAACTGGCGGTCAGATCGGGAACGGCCAGGGGGGAGGCCCTGAATGCCGGCACCGGGGAGGCGCGCTCGGTCCGAGAGGTCATTGAGCAGATCAAGGCGGCGACGGGGTCCGCCCGGGAGCCGGACTTTCTGCTCGACCGCAATCCCGACGGAGAGATCGACCAGCAGTACGTCGACTCCGCCCGCCTGACCGAGGCGGCCGGCTGGTCTCCACAGACATCCTTCGCCGACGGGATCACCGAAGCGGTCGCCTGGTACCAGGGTCATCCGGGGCTGAACGACGGGTCCGGCTGAAGTTCTACCGCCGTTCGCGGTTGTCATGATGAGGCCATGTGCGGACGATTCACACTCACCTCATCGGACGAGCGCCGGCTGGGCAGCCGTTTCCAGATTTCGCTCGATGACCAGATGGAGAATGCGCTCGGGCGGTTCAACGTGGCCCCGACCCAGGAAGTGCTCACCGTCCAGAACGATGCCGAGGCCGATGGCGGCAAGTCGGCCCAGCTGGCCCGCTGGGGTCTGGTTCCGTTCTGGGCCAAGGACCTGAAGGTGGGCTACAAGATGATCAACGCCCGGGCCGAAGGCGTGCTGAAGAGCCGGGCCTACGGGCCGCTGGTCAAGAAGTCGGAGAACCGTTGCCTGATCATCGCCGACGGTTTCTACGAATGGATGAAGGCGGAGAAGCCGAAGGAACCCAAACAGCCGATGCGATTCACGGTCGACGGCGGCGAGCCGTTCGCGTTCGCCGGCCTCGCGACCACTCGTGAGTGGGAGGGCTCACGACTCACCAGCTGCACGATCATCACGACCGAGGCGAACGAAGACGTCGAACCGGTTCACAATCGCATGCCGGTGATCCTGCCGGACGCCGAAGCCGAAGCGGCCTGGATGAGCGAGAAGCTCGACCCGGACGAAGCGGTCTCATTCTGCAAGCCGCTCGAAGCGGGACGGATCACCGTGAAGCCGGCGAACAAGAAGCTGAACAAGGTCGGCGGAGCTAAAGAAGGTCCCGACTTCCTGGTGGCAGACGACGAGTAAGTGCCTACTCGACGTCGAGTGAGGGGTCGGCCCCGGTGACGTCGGTGTCCGCTTCTTTGATCGGCCACTCCTGCTGCACGATCTCGGCCTTCTGGCTGGCCCGCTGCGTCCCGACCTTGGCTTGGCAATTGATATCGGCCTCGGGTTTGACCGAAGTCTTGAACACGACGGCGTAACCGAGGGTGGCCGCGCCGGGGCCGGTGCCTTTGTCCATCGTCCAGATCCAGCTGTGGGTTCCCAGGCTGTCTTCCTGGTACCCACCCCAGTCGACCAGGGTCGGACTCGCGGAATTGGTGTAGCGGTGGACCGAATCGCGTATGGGCACGCCCAGGATGCTGTTGCCCACGGCGTTGAACTTGAGCACCAGGGACTCCGGCACCTCCTGCGCCAGGAGGTCGTCACTAGGCCGCGGCCAGGCGGCCCGGAGGTTGGGTGTGCGGGCGACTGTCGTGTCGGGATCGGCCGCGGTGACAGCGCATTTCACCGATGTGGGCTTCTTCCCGGCTGAATCGACGACTGCGGCACCGGAAACGCGGAAGATCAGCTCGCCGCCTCCGTTTGGAGGAATGGCGGAGAGCGTGGTCCGGCGAAGGCTGAACTCGCCTTTCCCGCCGAAGTCGGCTGCCGGCGAGGTCTCGACTTCCTCGGTCGTCGTCCATTCGAGTTCGGCCGAGCTGCCACCGCCGCGGGTATCGAGGGCGACGACGGCCAGGGTAAGCAGGAGGCCGACGACCACGACGGCGATCGCGCCTCGTGGGATCCGGTCGGTGGGCTTGTCGGGCTGGGGATCGCTCATGGGCTGGTGTCAGGGCGCCGGCCGGACGGGATCTGGACCCTGATCCAGCTCCAGCGGGCGTGCCCTGAGGGTTTGCGCAGAGTATTGGATTCCCGGTCGAGCCCGTGTCCGACCGGACAAGTGATGCCTTACTTGTTGTCTGACCGTCCGTTACCCATAATGAGTATGCATGGACGGAGCGTCAATACACGCGAGAAAGACCCCGGGCGGACTGAGACTCCGTCTGCTGAGCGATCGTTCGCTCGCCACCCAGGTGGTGGCGGGAGACCGCGTGGCGTTCGAGGAGCTCTTTCGCCGCTACCGGCAACCCCTGTACGGCTTCTGCCTGTCGATCCTCGGCAGCGAAGAGGACAGTGCCGACGCGCTCCAGAACACTATGGCGAAAGCGCTGAAGACCCTGCCGGGAGAAGAACGCGAACTTCTGCTGAAACCGTGGCTTTTCCGTGTGGCACGCAACGAGTGCATCGATCTGATCAGGTCGAGGAAACCGGCCGACGACATAACCGAGAAGGATCCGCCTGCGAGCCAGGGGCTCGAAGCCGAATTTGCCGGAAGGGAGCGCCTCCGGGAACTCCTGAGCGATTTGGAACACCTTCCCGAAAAACAGCGAAGCGCCCTGGTGATGCGAGAACTGAACGGATTGAGCTTCGACGAGATCGGCGACGCTTTCGCAACTTCCCCGTCCGCTGCCAAGCAGGTCGTCTACGAAGCGCGGGTTGCACTCCAGGATGCGGCAAAGGGGCGCGACATGGAATGTGAACCGGTACTCGCGGCGATTTCGGAGCAGGACGGCAGGGTCCTCCGGGGCCGGCTCGTCCGCGCACACCTGCGGAGCTGCAGCTCCTGCCGGGACTTCAAGCGGGGCATCGAGACGCGCGGCAAGGATTTCAAGGCCCTGATCCCTCCAATCCCAGCTGCTGTGGTCGCCGCGGTGATTGGGATGATCAACGGGTCCGGGGGTGGCGGCGCCGGATTCGCGGGTCTGGTCGGATTGAAGGCCGCCCTGGGCGGGTCGGCCGCGAAAACCGTCGCGGTCGTGGCCGTCACAGCCACCGTCGGGGCCGGCGCGGTCGGGGTCGTCGAGAGCAACCGGCACAGCGACAATGGAGGCCAACCTTCGCAGTCCCCGGTCCCGGCGGCCGTGACGGCGCCGGGCAGCGGTGCTGACGGCTCGATGCCGGTTTCCGAAGTACTGAATCAGTGGCGAAACGAAGTCGGCGGGACGGCGGCAGGGAAAGACCGGCCCGATGGCCGATCGGACGCGGGCCAGGGCGGCGGCGCCTCGGCCGGAGGCGATCAGGGATCAGGCGGTGGTTCACTCCCGGCTGACTCCGGTGAGGATGCGCCGGGGAACTCGGGAAACACCCCCGGCGGCAGCGGCGGTTCCAAGGGCTTGGGGGCGGTGCCCTCTCATGGCGGAAAGCCGTCGCAACTCCCGGAAGCGGCCGCCCAGGGTCAGCAAAAGGCCTCTGAAGCTCAATCTCAGGCCGGGCCTCCGGCAACTGCGGGGAAGTCGACCGTGACCCCGGCCGCCGGCAACGGGCGGGTTACGCCGGCAAACGAGAAAAATTCCAAGTAGTCGCTTACTTCTGGCTTAGCGCTCCGTTTGTCTCATAGAGGCTTCAGCCTCGTGAAATTCCCGAAAAAGGAGTAACCATCATGAGACGGATCGCAACAGCAGTAATGATCGCCGGCACGCTCGCGCTTACCGCAGCCCCCGCCGTGGCTTCCCAGCCCGACCATCCCAAGGGACCGCCGGCCGACAAGGCCGCCAAGGCCAAGGCCTACGGCAAGTTCTGCCAGGACCAGAGCAAGAAGCACGTCAAGGGCGTGAAAGGCACACCGTTCTCGGCCTGCGTCAAAGCGATGAATCAGCTCGCCAAGACCGAGGCCGACGGCGGAAACGCCGCGCCGCGCGAAGTCTGTAAGGACCTGAGCAAGAAGCACGTGAAGGGCGAGAAGGGCACGCCGTTCAGCCGCTGTGTCGTCGGCGCGCAGGAGCTCAAGCGTGAACTCCGTGAGACCGCAACGGCCTGACTCCGCCGTTCGTTCGACGGGCGGTCGCGAGAGCGACCGCCCGTTGGGCGCTTACGCGCTGGTGGCCGCGCTGGCCAGGGCCACGGAGAAGCAGTACGCCCGGCAGGATTCGAACCTGCGACCTTCCGCTCCGGAGGCGGACGCTCTATCCAGCTGAGCTACGGGCGCGGAAGCGCGCAGTCTATTGATCCGACTGGTATCGACGGAACCTGCATCCTCTGACGCCCGCGATCCAATTACGCTGCTGTCATGGATCTCTCCGTCGCCTTCATGGGAACCGGTGGCCCGGTGCCGACCGCGCTTCGTGGAACCGCCTGCGTGCTGGTCACGCGCGGCGGCGAGCGGCTGATGTTCGACTGCGGCGAGGGCACCCAGCGCCAGCTGCGGTGCTCGACCGGTCTGGTCCAGGTCGACGAGATCTACCTGACGCATTTTCACCTCGACCACTGCCTCGGCCTGCCGGGGCTGCTCAAGACTTATGACCTGAACGACCGCACCGAACCGTTGCGACTCTTCGGCCCGGTCGGGCTGCATCGCCTGCTTCGGGATTTCTCGCCGCTGATCGGCCGGCTCGGCTATCACATCGAAGTCGAGGAACTCGAGCCCGGCGACCTCGTGCCGCACCAGAAGTACGAAGTCGAGGCCTTCCCGGTCGAGCACAGGACCCGGGCGCTCGGCTACGCCCTGCTCGAGGACGACCGTCCCGGCGAGCTCGACCCCGAGCGGGCTACCGACCTCGGGGTGGAGTTTGGTCCGGCCCTGGGGGCCCTCCAGATGGGCGAGACGGTCGAAGGTGCTGATGGCCCGGTCACTCCGGAGCAGGTGATGGGACCAGAGCGTCCTGGCCGCGCGGTGGTCATCACCGGCGACACCAGTCCCTGTCAGGCGACGATCGCCGCGGCGGCCGACGCCGACCTGCTGATCCACGACTCGAGCTTCATGACCGAGGACCACGACCGGGCGGTGGAGACCGGCCACTCGACCTCCGCCGAAGCGGCCGAGGTCGCCGCGTCCGCGAACGTGAAGATGCTCGCCCTCGTCCACATTTCCGCCAGGTACCACGTCAAGGCTTCCCTCGAAGAGGCCGAAGCCAACTTCGAGAACGTGGTCGCGCCTCGGGACTTCGACCTGGTCGTGCTGCCCTTCGCCGAGCGAGGCGGACCCCGGCTGATCCACCAGGGCGCCAAGCGGGACGAGGAAGCGCCAAAAGACCCTAATTTCCGGGTTCAGGAAGATCCAGAAGACGGCTGACATCACCCTGGGTGCTAGGGTCGACTTGTTCCTTTAAACCGGTCCCGAGAGGCCAAGAAGGGTCACGTTGAACGAGAAGGTAGTGCTGGAAGGCAAGGATGTCGAGCGCACATTGCGCCGCATCGCCCATGAAATAGTCGAGAAGAATCCCGACATGGCTGAAATCGCCCTGGTCGGAGTTCACACTCGTGGCGCCGTCATTGCCGCCCGCCTCCACGGACTCCTCGCGGAGTTGACCGGGGTCGAAGTACCGCTCGGTGAGATCGACATCTCCTTCTACCGTGATGACTTCAAGGCTCGTTCCTCGGACCGCCAGCCGGTTGTCCACGCTTCCCGGCTCGACTTTCCGCTCGAAGACCGCACGATCGTCCTGGTCGACGATGTGCTCTTCACTGGCCGGACGGTGCGGGCCGGCATCGACGCGCTCTTCGACTACGGCCGCCCGGCACGCATCCAGCTGGCGGTGCTCTGCGACCGCGGCCATCGAGAACTCCCGATCCGACCGGACTACGTCGGCAAGAACCTGCCGACCGCGAGAGGTGAGCGGGTCTCGGTCCAGCTCACCGAAACCGACGGCGAAGATGGCGTTTCCATCCTCAGCGCCGTTGAGGTTGTCGAATGAAGCACCTGCTCTCGATCGATGACCTCGACCGCGAACAGGTCGAGACCCTGCTCGCCCGGGCCGACTCCTTCGCCGAAGTGACCCGGCGCGACATCAAGAAGGTGCCTGCGCTGCGCGGCCAGACCGTGGTCACCCTGTTCTACGAATCGAGCACCCGGACTTCTTCATCGTTCGAGCTGGCGGCGAAGCGCCTGTCGGCCGATGTCGTCTCGGTCAAGGCCAGCGGCTCGTCGGTCGACAAGGGCGAATCGCTCAAGGACACGGTCGAGACCCTCTACGCCTATGACCCGGCGGCGATCGTCATCCGCCATCCCTACGCCGGCGCGGCCCAGATGCTCACCCAGTGGGTCGACGCTTCTGTGATCAACGCCGGGGACGGCATGCACCAGCATCCGAGCCAGGCGCTGCTCGACGTCTTCACCCTTCAGAACCGGCTGGGCTCGCTCGAAGGCAAGAACATCTGGATCGTCGGCGACGTGCTGCACAGCCGGGTCGCCCGCTCCAACATCGCCGCCTTCAACCTGATGGGCGCCTCGGTCACCGTCTGCGGCCCGCCGACCCTGATCCCACGCGGCATCGAAGCGACCGGCTGTGAGGTGAAGCATTCGCTCGACGACCTCGAACAGGCCGACGTGGTCTACCTCCTGCGCATGCAGCACGAGCGCATGGGAGAGAACTTCGTTCCTTCGATCCGAGAATACGCGCGGCTCTTCCAGGTCAACGAGCGCCGGCTCGGACCGCGCCAGCTGGTCATGCATCCCGGCCCGGTGAACCGTGGGGTCGAGATCGGCAGCGACGTGATCGATTCCGACCGCTCTTTGATCGCCGAGCAGGTGGCATCCGGCCTGGCTGTACGCATGGCGATTCTCTACGACCTCCTGAACAGTGGCGACGACGCCGCCGAGCAGCCCGCTGACGGACCGGTGCCGATCGGGGAGCCGGCATGAACAAGGGACCGGAAGAAGTAGCCGAACAGCTGCCCGAACCACTGGTCCAGCGGCCGGGACCGGAAGCGTCCCTATTGTTCCGCCAGGCGAGTGCCCTCGACCCTGTTTCTGGCGTCGATGGCGAATTCGACATCCTGGTCACGGGTGGTGAGATCTCCGAGATCGCCGAATCCGGCTCGCTCGAGGCGGGCGAAGGGGTCGAAGTCGTCGAAGCCGAGGGCCTCCACGTCTTTCCCGCCTTCTTCGATCCGCACGTCCACCTGAGGACACCGGGCCAGGAGCACAAGGAAGACATCGAAACCGGGACCCGCTCCGCCGCGGCCGGCGGTTACGCAGGTCTGCTGGTGATGGCGAACACGTCGCCGCCGGTGTCGAGCCCGGCTGACGTCAGTGCGCTCCGCCACCAGGCCGAGACCGAGGCTTCGGTGCCGGTCGGCTTCATGGCCACGGTGACCCGCGACATGGCGGGCGCGGAGCTGACCGACATGGCCGAACTGCGGGAGGCCGGCGCGGTCGGCTTCACCGACGACGGCCTGCCGATCGCCAATCCGGGGATCATGCGACGCGCCCTTCAGTACCAGCGCATGTGCGGCGGCAGGATCGCCCTCCACGAGGAAGACCCCGACCTCTCGGCCGGTGGTGTCATGCACGAAGGTGAGGTCTCGTTGAACCTCGGCCTGCGTGGGGTTCCGTCGATCTCGGAGTCGGTGATGATCACTCGCGACGCGGCGATCGCCGGATACGAAGCCGGCCAGATCCAGGTCCAGCACCTTTCTGCCGTCGAATCGATCGAGGCGGTGCGCCAGGCCAAGGCGGCCGGTGTCGACATCACCTGCGAAGTGACCCCTCACCACCTCTGCCTGACCGACGAGGTCGTGCGCAGCCTCGACGCCAACCGGCACAAGATGAACCCGCCGCTGCGAACCGAGGTCGACCGTCAAGCCCTGATCGCGGCGCTGGTCGACGGCACGATCGACTGCATCGCCACCGATCACGCGCCGCATGCCAAGCACGAGAAGGAAGTGCCTTACGAAGCGGCGATGATGGGCGTGACCGGACTCGAGACCGCGTTTTCCTCGATCTATACATGGCTGGTCAAGCCCGGCACGATCACGCTCGAGTTGCTGATCGAAAAGCTCGGCTCCGGCGGCATCCCCTTCGACATCAAGCCGTTCGAGCTTACGACCGGTTCGACCGCCAACCTCTGTCTGGTCGACCTCGAAGCGGAGTGGGTGGTCGGTGAAGACGGGTACGAAAGCCGCTCGCATAACTCCTGGTGCGAAGACGAGACACTGAACGGCCGGGTCCTGATGACCCTGGCCAACGGCCAGGTCGCCTACCGGCTCCGCAGTTTCAGCATGGGTGTCGCATGACGGATTTCAGTCCCGGTTACGTCCTGCTCGAGGACGGAACCCGATTCGAAGGCAGCATCTGTGGATCACTCGAGGGCGGGGTGGGCGAAGTCGTCTTCAACACCGCGATGACCGGCTACCAGGAGGCGGTCACCGACCCTTCCTACGCCGGCCAGATCATCACGTTCACCTACACGATGATCGGCAACTACGGGGTTTCACCGGCGGCGATGGAGTCCTCGAAGCCACACGCCCGTGGCGTGATCATGCGCGAGGCCAGGAACGGTGATGACGCCGCCACGGCCGAGGGCGGCTGGCTCGACTGGCTCGAAGCGAACGGGGTCTGGGCGATCACCGGGGTCAACACCCGGGCACTGGTCCGGCACATCCGTGACAAGGGTGCGATGCGCGGCGGAATCTTCCCGGCGACGGTCGACGCCGGGGCGGCGGCGTCACAGATCGAAGCCGAACCGTCCATGGCCGGTTCCGACTTTGCCAGCACGGTGAGTCCGGCCGAGCCGATCGAATTCACGGGCCAAGGTCCGCACGTCGTGGTGATCGACACCGGCATCAAGGCGAGCATCGTCGAGCAGCTGATCGAGCGCGGCTGCCGGGTCACCCTGCTGCCTTCCGCTTCCGGGCCCGAAGACGTGCTCGAGCGCGACCCCGACCTGATCTTCCTCGCCAACGGCCCCGGCGACCCGGCCGCCGTCGACCACGTGGTCGAGACGATTCACGAACTGGTGGGCAAGCGGCCGATGGTCGGCATCTGCCTCGGCCACCAGCTGCTCTGCCGCGCCGTCGGCCTCGAGACATACAAGCTCCCATTCGGCCACCGCGGTTCGAACCACCCGGTCAAGGACCTCGAGACCGGGGTGATTGAGATCACCTCGCAGAACCATGGCTTCGCGGTGCGCGGTCCCGGCGGCAGCCGGACGATCGAAGCCGACGAGCCGGTCCGCTGGGACACCGACTTCGGCCCGGCCGTGCTCTCGCACATCAACCTTTACGACCGCACGGTCGAAGGACTGCGTCTGCCCGAGGCCCGCGCGATGACCGTCCAGCACCACCCGGAGGCCGGACCGGGTCCGCGGGACTCACGTCACCTCTTCGACCGCTTCCTCGGACTGGTCCAATGACGAAATCTGAAGGTTTCAGCTGATGCCGCGCCGCGACGACATCAAGAAAATCATGCTGGTCGGATCCGGTCCGATCGTCATCGGTCAGGCGGCCGAGTTCGACTACTCCGGGGTTCAGGCCTGCAAGGTGCTGCTTGAAGAGGGCTACGAAGTCGTGCTGGTCAACTCGAACCCGGCCACGATCATGACCGACCCCGAGTTCGCTACCAGCACCTACGTCGAACCGCTCCTGCCGGGGCCGGTGGCCGCGATCATCGAAAAGGAACTGCCGGACGCGCTGCTGCCGACGCTCGGCGGCCAGACCGCGCTCAACCTGGCGATGGACCTCTCGGCCGACGGCACACTTACGAAGTTCGGGGTCGAGCTGATCGGCGCCAACCGCGAGGCGATCATCCGGGCCGAGGACCGCGAGGTCTTTCGCACCGTCATGCAGGAAGCCGACATCCGCATTCCCTGGTCGATCACGGTCGAGAGCGTCGAAGGAGCCCTTGAATCGCTTGACCACGGCGGCGCGTCATTGCCGGCCATCATCAGACCTGCCTTCACTATGGGCGGACAGGGCGGCGGAATCGCCGAGACCCGCGAGCAGCTCGAGGCGATCGTGGAAGAAGGATGCGCCGCAAGTCCAATCGGCCAGGTCCTGGTCGAGGAGTCGGTCATCGGCTGGGGCGAATTCGAGCTCGAGGTGATGCGCGACCGGAATGACAACGTCGTGATCATCTGCTCGATCGAGAACGTCGACCCGATGGGCGTCCACACCGGCGACTCGATCACCGTCGCGCCCGCCCAGTCGCTGACCGACCCGGTCTACCAGTCGCTGCGTGACACCGCGATCAAGGTGATCCGGGCGGTCGGGGTCGAGACCGGCGGCTCGAACGTCCAGTTCGCGGTGAACCCCGCCGACGGCGAGATCGTGGTCATCGAGATGAATCCGCGCGTGTCGCGCTCTTCGGCCCTGGCCTCGAAAGCGACCGGCTTCCCGATCGCCAAGATCGCCGCCAAGCTGGCAGTCGGTTACGCCCTCGAAGAGATCCCGAACGACATCACCCGGGCCACGCCCGCATCCTTCGAGCCGACCATCGATTACGTGGTCACCAAGATTCCCCGGTTCGCCTTCGAGAAGTTCCCCGGTACCGATCAGCGACTTTCCACATACATGCAGAGCGTGGGGGAGGTCATGTCGATCGGACGCACCTTCCGCGAGTCGTTCAACAAGGCGATGCTGTCACGGGAACTCGACTCGGTCTGCGAAGTGCCCGAGACCGACGAGGAGATCCTCACCGCGCTCTCGACCCCGACGCCCGACCGGATCGACCTCGTGCTCGCCGCGTTCGAGCGCGGCATCCCGATGGAGGCCGTCCACGAGCGCACCAGCATCGACCCCTGGTTCCTGCGCGAGCTGATCCAGCTGGCGACCGAAGGGGACGGCACCGAAGGGCTCGAGCGCATCTACAACTCGGTCGACACCTGCGGCGCCGAGTTCGAGGCGGCCACCCCTTATTACTACTCGTCCCACGAGCAGCCGGGCTCACCTTCCGAAGTCCGGCGCGGTGACAAGCCCTCGGTCGTGATCCTCGGCGCCGGCCCGAACCGGATCGGCCAGGGGATCGAGTTCGACTACTGCTGCGTCCACGCCGCGATGACCGTGCGCGAGTGCGGCCGCGACGCGGTCATGATCAACTGCAACCCGGAGACCGTCTCCACCGACTACGACACCTCTGACCGCCTTTACTTCGAGCCGCTGACCCTGGAGCACGTGCTCGCCGTTTGCGAAGTTGAGCAGCCCGAAGGCGTGATCGTCCAGTTCGGCGGGCAGACCCCGCTCAAGCTGGCCCAGGGCCTGAAGGACGCCGGCATCAAGCTGCTCGGCACGCCGGTCGAGGCCATCGACGCGGCCGAGGACCGGGCCAAGTTCGGCGCGCTGATCGACCGGCTCGGTATCAAGCCGCCGCCATACGGTACGGCGCTCTCGGCCGATGAGGCGGGTGTGATCGCGGAACGCGTCGGCTTCCCGCTGCTGGTCCGGCCGTCGTTCGTACTCGGTGGCCGCGCGATGGAGATCTGTTATTCGAAGACCGATCTGGAGACCTACCTTTCGGCCCACGTCCAGGCCTCGCCCGAGCATCCACTGCTGCTCGACCGCTTCCTCGAGAACGCGATCGAGATCGACGTCGACGCGCTTTGCGACGGCGACGAGGTCTTCGTCGCCGGCATCATGCAGCACGTCGAAGAGGCCGGGGTCCATTCCGGGGACTCCGCCTGCGTCCTGCCGCCGATGAGCATCGGCGACGGCACGCTCGAGGAGATCAGGAAGGCGACTTCGGCGATCGCCATGGACCTCGGTGTGATCGGACTGATCAATATCCAGTTTGCGATCGCGGGGGGTGAGCTCTACGTGATCGAGGCCAATCCCCGTGCTTCACGCACCGTGCCCTTCGTCTCGAAGGCCGTCGGCGCGCCGCTGGCGAAGATCGCCACGCGCATCATGCTCGGCCAGAAGCTCGCCGACCAGGTATTGCCGAAAGGCGACGGCAACCACGTCAGTGTCAAAGAGGCGGTTCTGCCGTTCTCCAGGTTCCAGGGCGCTGACTCGGTGCTCGGCCCGGAGATGAAGAGCACCGGCGAGGTGATCGGCATCGGCCCCGACTTCCCGACCGCATTCGGCAAGGCCCAGGCCGCGGCCGGGGTGTCGCTTCCGGAGTCGGGCACGGTCTTCATCTCGGTGACAGACACCGACAAAGCGGCGGCGACCCAGCTCGCGACACGGTTCCACGACCTCGGCTTCAAGGTGGTCGCGACCGGCGGCACGGCCCAGGCGATTTCCCGCATGGGCATTCCGGTCGAGTCGATCAAGAAGATCGCCGAAGGCTCGCCGCACGTCGTCGACCTGATCGAAAACCACGCCTGCGACCTCGTGATCAACACCCCGACCGGCTCCGGTGCCCGCGTCGATGGTGCCGAGATCCGTTCGGCCGCGGTCCGCCACGGCATCCCCTGCGTGACCACCATGACCGGCGCTTCGGCGGCGGTGCGCGCCGTCGCGGCAAGAGCCCAGGGGCCTTCGGAGGTCATCTCACTTCAGGAGCTGCATGCCGGCTGAGCGCCCGCAGGCACCGTTCAACCGGCGCGACTGCCGAGTCGCCGAGAGCCACACGGCCGGCGGCTACCGCATCTTCACCCTGATCGACGAAGAAGGCCCGGAGCCCGCTCCCGGCCAGTTCTACATGCTGACTACAGCCGGAACCGCTCCCGGTTTCTCCGGACGCCCGTTCCTGCCGAGGGCGATCTCGGTTGCGAGAACCCTTGGTACCCGCGGAAGCCTGCGACTCGAGTTCCTGATCGACGAGGTCGGCCCCGGCACGATCACGATGGCAGCGCTCGGGGGTGGCGACTCCTGCGGACTGGCCGGTCCCTTCGGCTCCCCGTTCTCGATGCCGAAGGAGCTCAACCCGGATGCGGTCGGCGCGGTCCTGGTCGGAGGCGGCATCGGCATCGCGCCGATGGCCGTGCTGCGGCGCCACCTGGTCAGCCGAGGGGTTCCGACCCGGACCCTGCTCGGCTTCCGGGACCAGGCCCACTCTGGCGGGGTGGACGAGCTCTTCGGGTGTGAAGAGACCCGGCTGGCCTATGAGGACGGCAGCTCCGGCCACCGCGGCTACGTCACCGATCTGCTGCTCCAGATCCTGACCGGGGACGACACCGGCGGCGCCGTGATCTACTCCTGCGGCCCTCCGGCGATGCTCGAGGCGGTCCGCGTACTCGCCGCCGAACACGGTGTGCCAGTCGAGCTCGCGCTCGAGTCGCCGATGGCCTGCGGCTTCGGCGCCTGCTTCGGCTGCGCCGTTCCGAAGACCGGCGGCGGCTACCTGCGGCTCTGCATCGATGGCCCTGTCGTGCGCGGTGACGAGATCACCACGGCGATGGCCGGCGAGGTCGGCTGATGGACCTGGCGACCGACATCTGCGGGATCCCGCTGGCGAGTCCGGTGCTGAACGGGTCCGGCACCTTCGACGCGATCGCCGCCCGACGCGCCTTCGGCGACGCGGTGATCGAAGAGTTCCCGTTCGCCGCGTACGTCTCGAAGACGATCACCCGCCACCCGCGTGCGGGCAACCCGCCGCACCGACTGTGGGAGACGCCCTCGGGAATGATCAATTCGATCGGCCTGCCGAACCCCGGCCTCGATGATTTCCTGACCGGCATCCTGCTCGAGTTCGTCGAGCTGCCGGTGCCGCTGATCGTGTCCGTGATGGCAGACAGCGCCGAGGAGTTCACCGAGCTGGTCGAAGCGGTGTCGGCCGTGCCCGGCGTCGGCGGGATCGAGCTGAACGTGTCCTGCCCGAACGTCCACTCGGGGCTGATCGTGGGCGAGCAGCCGGTCGAGACCGAGGCCCTGATGAAGACGCTGCGGCCGCTGACCGGCCTGCCGATGATCATCAAGCTGACCCCGAACGTGGCCAACCCGCACGAGGTGGCGGTGGCCGCCGAGGCCGGCGGGGCGGATGCGATCTCCCTGATCAACACCCTCAAGGCGGTGGCGATCGACCCGGCTCACCGCCGCGCCTGGCTCGGCGCCGGCGCCGGCGGCCTTTCCGGTCCGGCGATCCGGCCGGTGGCCCTGGCGCAGGTCCGGGCGGTTTCGCAGGCGGTCGAAATACCGGTGGTCGGCATGGGTGGGATCGACGACGGCGAGTCGGCGCTCGATTTCATTCTGGCGGGCGCCAGGGTGGTCGCCGTCGGCACTGAGAATTTCCGCGATCCGCGGGCCGGGATCGAGGTGCGAAACGGCCTCACGGGCGCCCTGGAGCGTCGCGGATTCGCGTCACTGGCCGACGCACAGGCATCAACCTTGAGTTGAGGTTGAGGTGGATTTGGCCAAAATGGGGCCTTTCGGCATGCCGGGCGCGGAATGGTGGCTATACTCGCCGCCTTGATGCCTGCGTTCCAGAAGACCCTATCCAGCACCCCTGAAGCCCCGGAAAGATCGCTGGATCAGCGCATGGAAGCGCTCAAGCGTGCGAATGACATCAGGACTGCCCGGGCGCAGCTCAAGAGAGACCTGAAAGCCGGCCGCAAGACCATTCACGACCTGCTCGACTCACCGCCGGAATACGTGATGACGGCCAAGGTTTTCGACATGCTGCTGGCGGTGCCGAAGTACGGACGGGTCAAGGCCAACCGGGTGCTCAACCAGTGCCGGATCTCTCCGGCCAAGACCATCGGCGGGCTGTCCGAACGGCAGCGCGGCGAACTCGTCACTCTGCTGCGCCGCTAGGTCAGTGCCGCCGGGTACAGCGAAGGTCTTTGTCATCACCGGCCCTTCCGGGGTCGGCAAGGGCACTCTGATCAGCCAGCTCCTCAAGCGCCGGCCCGAACTCCAGCTTTCGATCTCGGCCACGACGCGCGATCCCCGCGAGGGTGAGCAAGACGGCGTCGACTATCACTTCCTCACCCCTGAAGAATTTGATCGACGAGTGGCCGCCGGTGAGTTCCTCGAGCACGCTGCCTACAGTGGCAACCAGTACGGAACCCTGCGCTCGGAGGTCGACCGGCGGATCGAGAGCGGTCACCCGGTCGTGCTCGAGATCGAGACACAGGGCGCCGAGCAGATCCGGGAAACGATGCCCGAAGCGATCCAGGTCTTCATCGCTCCGCCGGAGCCCGAGTTCGAATCGCTGAAGGCCAGACTCATCGGGCGCGGCACCGATTCGGCCGAGGCAATCGAAGGGCGCCTCGCGGTCGCCAGGCTCGAACTGGCGGCTCAGGAGCACTTCCATCATCAGGTCGTAAACGACAGCCTGGACCTTGCCACCGGACTACTCGAGGCCATTGTGGTTCGCGACCTGTCAGAATCAACCTAATGATCAAGCCACGCGTAGACCATCTTCTCGAGCACACGGACTCCCACTACGCAGCTGTAGTAGTTGCGGCGCGCCGTGCGCGCCAGATCAACAGCTACTACCAGAGCCTTCAGGAAGGCGGCTACGGGGACTACCCGCCGCCGATGGTTCCGGTCGAGCCCGGCAAGGGCGCTTTGACTCTCGCTCTCGAAGAAGTCTCCGAGGGCAAGATCAAGTACGAGTACCGCAGCTAACCAGCACCACTGGCAAGGATATCGGTAGCCATGGCAAAGATCCTGCTTGGAGTGAGCGGTGGGATCGCTGCCTACAAGGCGGTCGAGTTCGTGCGCCTCGCAACCGGCGCCGGCCATTCGGTCCGGGTGCTGATGACCGCTTCGGCCAGGAAGTTCGTCGGTCCCGACACCTTCGAAGGCATTCTCGGAGCACCCGTTCTTACTTCCGAGTTCGAGCGCGACCCGATGCGCGGAACTTTTCCCGGAGAGCCGCTTCCGGAACACGATCCGATCGGCCACCTCGCCGTCGTTGATGGAGCGCACGTGTATCTGATCGCCCCGGCCTCGGCCAACACCCTGGCCAAACTGGCGACCGGCCAGGCAGACTCGATCGTCACCACTTCTTTCCTCGCCTGTGAAGCACCGCGCCTGGTCGCCCCGGCGATGAACAACCGGATGTATGAAGACGCCGCGACCCAGGAAAACCTGGAGGTACTTCGTGGCCGTGACGTCGATGTGATCGAGCCCGACGAAGGAAGCCTCGCTTCGAAGGGCGAATACGGAGTCGGGCGCCTGCCCGATCCGGCCGAGCTGCTGGTCCGGGTCGAAGCGGCACTGGCCGGGGGAAACGGCGCGACCGGGGATCTGACCGGCCTGAAAGTTCTGGTGACGGCCGGCGGCACCCGCGAACCGATCGACCCGGTGCGTTTCATCGGCAACCGCTCCAGTGGCCGCATGGGCTTCGCCCTCGCCGAGAGGGCCGCTGCCCGCGGGGCCGAGGTGACCGTGATCGCGGCCAACGTCTCGCTGCCGACACCAGGCCGAGTCGAAAGGGTCGACGTCCAGACCACGGCTGAACTTTCGGCCGCTTGCCTTCGCCTGTTCCCACAGTCAGACGTCCTGCTGATGTCAGCCGCCCCGGCGGACTTCCGCCCGCTGGTCCGGTCGGAGACGAAAATGACCAGGGCGACTGAAGGCATCAGTCTCGATCTGGAACCGACCGATGACATCCTCGCCGCGCTCAGTGCCGACAGCCGTTCCGGTCAGACCGTAATCGGCTTCGCCGCCGAGCATGGGGGTGACGCCGAGACCCGGGCCACCGGAAAACTGGAGCGCAAAGGCCTCGACCTGATCGTGCTCAACGATGTCTCCGACGAAAGCATTGGCTTCGACTCGAACGAGAACGCGGTCACCCTGATTACGGCGGACTCCTCGGAGAAAGTCGAACGCGCCGCGAAAACCGTGGTCGCCGACCGCATCCTGGATCGAGTCCTGTCGATGCGCCGGGACGAGGCCGCGGGATGAAGGCGGTGGTACAGCGGGTCAGCGCCGCCCGTGTCGGGCTATACTGGTAAGAGCTTTTCCTTCCAGGTTGCGTCTTGAAGTGGGCCTTGCCCGCTTTTTTTTGGCTCAATTACTCCCCGGAATTCAGATGAAGGCAACTCCGATCGAGATAGAAGAACGCCTCAGAGAAGTCGATCAGCAGATCGAATTTCTGGCCGTAGAACCGGCCGGTGGTGATGCCCTGCGCATCTACGTCGACCATCCCGATGGAGTCAGCCTCGAGATCTGCCGGAAAGTCACATCGGGCCTGAACGAGCTGCTGATCGATCACACCCTGGAAGTCTCGTCTCCCGGGCCGGAGCGCCCGCTGACCAAGCCCGAACATTTTTCCCGATTCGAAGGACGCCGGGCCAAGGTAATGACCACGGAACCGATCCAGGACCGACGGAAGTTCACCGGAACGATCCTCGAAGCAACCGAGCAGGAAGTGAAGCTCGGATACGACAACTCAGTCGTAAATATCCCGTACCGGAGCGTCGAACGCTCCCATCTAGTGCCCGAAATTGAAGGAGCTGTCAAGTGAGCCAGGAGATCGTCGATGCCGTAAAGGTGCTGGAACAGGAGAAAGGCATCTCCGCGGATACCCTGATGGACGCCCTGGCCGATGCGCTGCTCTCGGCCTACCGCAAGAGCCCCGGCTCGGCCAAGTACGCCCGGGTCGACCTCGACCACGAGACCGGCGACTTCCGTGTGTTCGAACTGATCCTTCCGTCCGAGCTCGAAGAGAAGCTGCTCTCCGAAGCGATCGCCGAACAGGAACGCACCATCGACCCCGAGACCGGCGAGATGCGCGAGCCGGAGGAGCCGGAACTCGATCCCGAGATGCTGGCCCCGTACGAGGACCAGATCGAGACCAAGGACGTCACGCCCGAGGACTTCGGACGGATCGCCGCCCAGACCGCCAAGCAGGTCATCTACCAGCGGATCCGCGAAGCCGAGCGTCAAATGATGTTCGACGAGTACCGCGACCGCGTCGGCGAGCTGATCACCGGACTGATCCAGCAGTCGGACAAGCGGTACACGCTGGTCCAGCTGCGTGAGCGCGTCGAGGCCCTGCTGCCTAAGTCGGAGCAGGTCTACAGCGAGCGTTACGACCACGGCATGCGTGTCAAGGCCGTGATCACCGACGTGTCCGAGTCGACCAAGGGCCCGAGCATCGTCGTGTCGAGGCGTTCGCCCGAACTGATCAAGGGTCTGTTCGAGCTAGAGGTTCCCGAGATCGCCGACAAGCTGGTCGAGATCGTCGGCGTCGCCCGCGAACCCGGCTACCGCTCGAAGATCGCCGTCGTTTCCCACGCCGACGGAGTCGACCCGGTCGGCGCCTGTGTCGGCCCCCGTGGCTCCCGTGTGCGCATGGTCGTGTCCGAGCTGCGCGGCGAGAAGATCGACATCATTCCTTACAATGAAGAACCTGCCCGGTTCGTCGCCAAGGCGCTTTCGCCGGCCCGCGTCCGCGAGGTCCTGGTCGACGACGAAGAGATGCAGGCCACGGTCGTCGTGCCGGACGACCAGCTTTCCCTGGCGATCGGCCGTGACGGCCAGAACGCCCGTCTCGCTGCCCGCCTCACCGGCTGGCGGGTCGACATCAAGTCCGAGAGCGAGTTCGCCAAGGACGAGAGCTCGATGGAATACGAAGGCGAAGAAGAGTTCGACGGCCGCTGCATGGCGGTCCTGGCAACCGGGCGCCGCTGCCCGAATGCGGCGATCGGCGGCTCGACCTACTGCGGCCTGCCGCAGCATCAGGCGCTTTCACGGTTCACGACGAGTCACGTCGGCGTGCTGGCCGGACTCGGCGACGGCGAGATCGCCACGCTGGCCGATCCTGACTCAGATGACGCGGAAGTGACAGCGCTGGTCGCCGGAGCGGAGGCCGACTTCGTTGAGCCGAGCGATGAGCCCGAAGTCGCCGAAGAGGTGGCAGAGGAAGGGGAGGCAGAAGCTGAAGACGAAGCTGAAGTTGCTGAAGATGAAGCTGAAGCAGTCGCTGAAGTAGTTGAAGCCGTAGAGGAAGTCGAAGAAGAGGCAGTAGAAGAAGAAGTGATCGAAGCCGAGGCTGAGGCAGAAGCCGAAGTCGAGGCTGTAGTCGAAGAAGCCGAAGACGACGAAGCCGAAGAGATAGCTGAGGCCGAAGCAGAAGAAGCCGCGCCGGTTGACGGAGAAAGCCAGGCCGAGTGAGTAAAAAGCGCGTCCACGAAATAGCCAAGGAAGCGGGAGTCACCAGCAAGGAGCTGCTGGCCGCGCTCAAGGCTGCCGGAATCGAAGCGAAGGCCGCCGCGTCGAGCGTCGAAGAAGCCGACGCCAAGAAGGCGCTCGCCTCGACCAACGGCAAGAGCGCTCCGGCAAAGAAGCCCACCGCCAAGAAGGCTCCGGCCAAGAAAGCGCCGGCCAAAAAGGCTGCCGCAAAGGCTGAGCCCAAGAAGACCGAACCGAAGAAGGCGCCGGCCAAGCCCGCCGCCAAGGCCAAACCGGCTGAAGCGGCGCCCGCCAAGCCGAAGGCCAGGGCCGCGCCTGCACCAGCGGCCCCTGCCGCCAAGGCACCCAGCACTTCTCAGGCCCCGGTCAAGGCGTCGACCACGGCTCCGGCTGCCGGCAACGGCGCCGCCGCGGCCGGCAAGCCCGCCAAGCGCCGCCGGGTGGTCATCGATTCGCAGGCTTCCCGCCGCGAGCAGGGTGGCGGCCCGCCGCCGCAGCGCCCGCCGCGAAGGCGCGGAGGACGCCGTCGCCGCCCGTTGCTCGAAGAACCCGCACCGATGGACCCGAATCCGGCCGAACCGGTCGCGACCACGGTCAGCTCCGGCGTCACCGTGCGTGATCTGGCGGAGCTGCTCGGACTGAGTTCGGCCGAACTGATCAAGAAGCTGATGATGATGGGCGAGATGGCGACGCTTACGCAGACCCTCACCGACGACTCGGTGCTGGCGATCGCCGAGGAATACGACCGGAAGATCGAGATCGTCTCGGCCGCCGAGGAGGAGGCACCGGCACCGGAATTCGACGACGCCGAGGAGACCCTGGCCGACCGCCCGCCGGTCGTGACCATCATGGGCCATGTCGACCACGGCAAGACTTCACTGCTGGACGCGATCCGCGAGACCGAGGTCGCCGCCGGTGAAGCCGGTGGCATCACCCAGCACATCGGCGCTTACCAGGTGCACCACGCCGAACACACGATCACCTTCCTCGACACCCCCGGCCACGAGGCCTTCACCGCGATGCGTGCCCGTGGCGCCCAGGTCACCGACGTGGCCGTGATCGTCGTCGCCGCCGACGACGGCGTCATGCCGCAGACCAGGGAAGCGATCGACCACGCCCGCGCCGCGGACGTGCCGATCCTGATCGCCGTCAACAAGATCGACAAGGAAGGCGCCAACCCGGACCGCATCCGCACCGATCTGGCCGCTGACGGACTCAACCCCGAGGACTGGGGCGGCGACACGATTTACTGCAACGTCTCCGCCAAGACCCACGAGGGTCTCGACAACCTTCTGGACATGATCATCCTGGTGACCGAACTCGAAGAGCTCGGCGCCAACCCCGACGCACCCGCGTCCGGCACGGTTATCGAATCCAGACTCGACCCGGGCCGGGGACCCGTCGTGAGCGTCCTGGTCAACCGCGGCACCCTTCGTGTGGGCGACTCAGTCGTCGCCGGCGCCGTCTGGGGCAAGGTCCGCGCCATGCACGACTACCTCGGCGAAAAGGTCGACGTCGCGACCCCCGGCATGCCCGTCGAGGTTCTCGGATTCGACGGCGTCTGTGAGGCCGGCGAGTTCGTCACCGCCGTCGAGAACGACCGCCGGGCCCGCCAGATGGCGCAGGAACGGCTCAACCGTCTCAAGGCCGAGACCATCGCCCGCCGCTCGGCGCGCAAGGTCACGCTCGAGGAGATCTTCGACCGGGCCCAGACCGGCGATCTCAAGGAACTGAACATCGTGCTCAAGAGCGATGTTGCCGGTTCCCTTGAGGCGCTGCAGGACGAAATCGCCAAAGTCCCCCAGGAGCAGGTCAGCATCAACATCATCCGCGCGCAGACCGGCGGCATCACCGAATCCGACGTGATGCTGGCGTCGGCCTCGAACGCCGTGATCATCGGCTTCAACGTTCGCCCGCTGAGCGACGCACGCCGCGCCGCGCAGGTCGAAGGCGTGGATGTGCGCTCCTACTCCGTGATCTACAAGATCACCGAGGACCTGCGCAACGCGATGGAGGGCATGCTCGACACGGTCGAAGTCGAGGAGTCACTCGGCGAGGCTGAAGTCAAGGAGATCTTCAAGGCGTCCAAGGTCGGCAAGATCGCCGGCTGTGTGGTTACCGAAGGCAAGATCAGCCGCGACGGCCAGGTGCGTCTCGTGCGCGAGGGAACGGTCATCTGGACCGGCAAGCTCGATTCGCTGCGCCGCTTCAAGGACGCGGTCCAGTCGGTCGAGGAAGGCCAGGACTGCGGTATCGTGCTCGACGGCTATGCCGATGTCAAGGTCGGTGACATGCTTGAGTTCTTCTCGACCAAACAGGTCGAGCAGACCCTCAGTTAGGACTTCCGTGGCAATTTCGAGGATGCGACGAGTCAACGAAGTGATGCGCCAGGTGATCAGCGACACGATCACCTCGGACCTGAGCGACCCGCGGCTCGACATGGTCACCGTCAACTCGGTCGACACCAGCTCCGACCTGCGCCACGCCAAAGTCTTCGTGACTGTCCTCGGCGACGACGACGCGCGGGAGGACGCCCTCGCCGGCCTGAAGCGGGCCCACGGCCTGATCCAGGGCCGGGTCGCCCGGGAGACGTCGATGAAGCACACGCCGACCCTGACTTTTGAATATGACGAATCGGTCGAGACCGGCCTGCGCATCGCCGCCCTGCTCGACTCTGATGCAGACTCGGAACCTGATCGGGGGCGCAGTGAACCCGGCGGCTGATACCGACAAGCGCGCCGTCCGCGGGGACCTCCAGGAAATCGCCGACCTGATCGGTCAGAACGGCAAGTTCCTGCTGACCACCCACGAAGGTCCCGACGGCGACGCGCTCGGATCACTGCTCGGCATGCACCAGATCCTCGAGACGCTGGGCAAGGACTCGGCCATGTTCCTGGCGGCCAAGGAGTTCCCGCTGCCGATCGAATACCGCCACCTGCCGCTTGAGGGTGTGTTCCACGAACCGCCGGCCGACCTGCGCGACCGGGTCGTCATCTTCCTTGACTGTGGCAACATCGACCGGATGCCGGTCGACTTCCTGCGCGACGGCGGCAAGTGCGTGGTCAACGTCGACCATCACCACGACAACACCGAATTCGGCTCGCTCAACTTCGTCAACCCCGGCGCCTCCAGCACCGCCGAGATCATCTACGAGCTGGCGCTGCTGCTCGACGTCAAGATCAGCGCCTCGATTGCCCGGGCGCTCTACATCGGCATCGTCACCGACACCGGCAAGTTCATGTACGACAGCACTGACGCCCGCACCCTTGAGGTTGCGGCCGCCCTGGTCCGGGCCGGTGTCGACATCGACGACGTCAACCGCAGGCTCTTCGAAAGCGTGCCGATCGAGAAGCTGCGGCTGCTCAGCCGCGCCCTCGACAATATCGAGATCCACTGCGACGGCGATCTGATCACGACTTACATCTCGGCCGACGACTATCAGCAGGTGGGGGCCGGAGAGGAGATGACCGAAGGGATCATCGATCACCTGCGCGCTGTCGACGGCATCCGGGTCGCCGCCGTGGTCCGCGACCAGGTCAGCCGTGGCCGGGCCGCGCGCAAGGTCAGTCTGCGGGCGGGCGACGACCACACCGACGTCTCGATCCTCGCCCGGCGCTTTGGCGGCGGCGGCCATGTGCGTGCCGCCGGCTGCTCGACCGAGCTCGAATTCGAAGAGATCATCCCCGAACTATGCAGCGGCCTCGGAGAACAGCCTGAAAGCTGAAGACCCGGGCATCCTGGTCTTCGACAAACCGGCCGGCATCACGTCGCACGACGTGGTGGCCCAGGTGAGACGGGAGCGCGGTGGCAAGGTCGGCCACGCGGGCACGCTCGATCCGTTCGCGACCGGCGTGCTGACAATCCTGCTCGGCCGCGCGACCAGGCTTCAGCGGTACCTGCTCGGCCTGCCCAAGACTTACGTCGCGACGGCGCGGCTCGGCTGGCGCTCGAGCACCGGCGATAGCGACGGTGATCTGACCGAGACCGGTGTCATCCCGTCCGAACTGTCCCTGCCGACCGGCGAGATCGAGCAGATGGTGCCGATGACCTCGGCGGTCAAGGTGGATGGCGAACGGCTCTACAAACGGGCCCACCGTGGTGAGGACGACAACGACCGGCCGGTCCGGACCGTGGATATCCTGCGCGCGGAACTGCTCGAGAGCGACGAGGAACGGGCGACTTTCGAGGTCGAATGCAGCTCGGGCACTTACGTGAGGACACTGGTCGAAACCCTCGGCGACGCCTACTGCGAAGAATTGCGCCGCACTGCGGTCGGCCCGATCGGAATCGATCGGGCGGGCGACGTACTGACCCCGCTCGAAGCTCTTTCGTTCCTGCCGCGTGTCGAGATCTCTCCCAGTCAGGCGATCACCGTCGGTTACGGCCAGAGCCTGCCGGCCGGCGACGACCTGGCCGAAGGGGAATCGGTCCTGCTCGTCAACGGGGATAACCTGACGGCCGTGGCTAGCCGAGCTGGAGACAAACTGAAGCCCGAAGTCGTATTGGAGCCTCAGGGCTGATGATCAAGGTCACCGCTCTGGCGGACGCGGAGCACCGTCCCCGCCACATCGCGATCGGGACCTTCGACGGCGTCCACGTCGGCCACCGGGCCGTGATCGAGGACGCCGACACCGTGCTGACCTTTGATCCGCACCCGCTCGAAGTGCTGCATCCGCCCGCGGCACCCAAGCTGCTGATGCCCTTCGGCGTCAAGCGTGACGTGCTCGACGGGATCGGCGTCGAGGAGATGATCGTGATCGCCTTCGATGAGGCCTTCACCCAGATCACGGCGGAGCAGTTCATCGAAGAGATCCTGATCGAGAAGCTCGGCGCCGAACGGGTCTCGGTGGGCGAGAACTTCCGGTTCGGCGCGCGAGCCCAGGGTACGCCCGAAATGCTGAGCGGCCGCTCCGAATTCGAGACCCGCGTGGTCCCGCTGGTCGAAGTCGACGGGGAGGCCGTCTCCTCGACCCGGATCCGCGCCCTGGTCGCCGCCGGTGACATGCACGCGGCCCGCAAGTGCCTCGTTGTGCCGTTCATGGTCGAAGGCACGGTTGTCGCCGGTGACCAGCGGGGGCGCGAACTCGGCTTCCCGACGGCGAACGTGGTCCCCGACGACCGCCTGGTCAGTCCCGGTCACGGCGTATACGCGGCTTTTGCCAACGGCATCCCGGCCGCCGTCAACATCGGCGTGCGCCCGACTTTCGAGACGGGGAGGGGCGTCCTGATCGAGTCCTACCTGATCGATCAGGACGTCGACCTCTACGGACAGATCCTCCGGGTCGCCTTCGTCGAGCGCCTGCGCGGGGAGAAAAGGTTCGAATCCGCCGACGCCCTGGTGGCGCAGATGAAGATCGACGTCGATGCCACGAGGGGCGTCTGTGCTAGCTTCCAGCGTCCGTGACCGGGGCTGACCCGGCGGCTGTAACCAAGGAAATCATGACTCTCACTAAAGATTACAAAGCCGAAGTAATCGGCAAGTACGGCCAGAAGGATGGCGATACCGGCTCGACCGAAGTTCAGGTCGCGCTGCTCACCGAGCGCATCAACGACCTCACCGGTCACCTGCGTGAGCACAGCAAGGATCACCATTCCCGCCGAGGCCTGCTGATGATGGTCGGCAAGCGCCGCCGCCTGCTGCGGTACCTCGAGCGCACCGACGTCGACCGTTACCGCGCCCTGGTCGCTGAACTCGGCCTCAGGCATTGATCGAAGTCGGAGCCAGCGCTCCTGACTTCACCCTGCCGGACCACACCGGCCACGAAGTTTCACTCTCGGATTTTGTCGGCAAGCGCCTCATGCTCGCCTTCTACCCGCTCGACTTCAGCCCGACCTGCAGCGACCAGCTGTCCTCCTACCGGGGGATCACGCCGCAGCTCGAAGAGGCTGGGGTGACCCTGGTCGGCGTGAGCGTCGACTCCGCCTTCGCGCACAAGGCCTTCAGGGACAGCCTCGGCGTCGAAACGACCCTCCTGGCCGACTTCGAGCCGAAAGGCGCCGTGGCGCACGCGTATGGCGCATATCTCGGCGATGCGGGCCACTCGAACCGTTCATTGGTGTTGATTGACGCTGACGGCAACGTGGAGTGGGTCTACGAGACCGATGCTCCGCTGGATATACCGCCGCCCTCGGCCATCCTCGCAGCCATTTAGTCGGTCTTCCGTGGGCGTGGTCCGGGTACCCCTGTCCAGGATGCGGTCTGCAGTGGGGCGCGGTGCGGGTACCCCTGTCCAGGATGCCGGGGTAGCGACGTGCCGTGGGCGCGGTCCGGGTACCCCTGTCCAGGATGCGGTTAGTCGACGGGACGAGAAATCGTTCGCGCCGCGCCCAGGTTGATCCAACAGCGAGGCACCTGGACAGGG